>NZ_JBSRLA010000076.1:0-14469 GCF_055149105.1 Desulfosalsimonas sp.
TTGATTTTGAGTAACCAATAAACTCAAAGGGCTTCCCCAATTCAAGCCCCCTTTTAGGGGGCTACCTGAGGCCACCCGCTATGCGGGTGGAGACTCACTTCATGGGCAATTGTCCGGGCAAATGTATTGTTCTGCATTTATTTTCAAAAACCTTTTCCATGTTCGGTAATTGTTGGATTTCCACCCGCTCAGCAGGTGCCGGATCATAATATCTCTTTGGCCAAAACGCAATAACGGGCAGCAATGAGTTGTACCGCAACCTGGGGCATGGGGTCCGGGGAGGGTATGGGGCAGGGCGGGCATTGGCATGGGGGTCGGGCCATGGCAACATACTGCATTTTATTTTATTTAGTGGCTGAACGAAAGCCCTGTTCAGCCAAAACCCGAATATCGAAATCCGAAATCCGAAACAAATACGAATATCGAATGTTCAAATGATAAAAACCAACAGCTTAAAACAAGATGTTTCTGTCATTGATGCATTTAGGGTTTTGGTCATTGTTTCGGATTTCCTGAACGAAAACCTGGTTTTCGTTCAGGCACTATTTAATTCTTTATCCTGACCCCCCACGCCCCTCCTTATTTTTTGTTCTCGATTTCAGCCGCCGAACGTACTGCTATATTCGAAATCTTCTGTTTACTGCGAATCTCCGGTTCCGCTTCGATCATTGCATAGATCTCCTGGCTCGGTCCCAACGATACGGTGAGGAAACAAAGCGCAGCTGCAAGGATAAATGCATCGGTCAGATTCCATATACCTGCAATGATGCCGGCGAGGGTAGGGGCTATCAGCTGGCCGGCCGAGATCAGGAAGAATGTAGCTCCGAAACCGGCAGACGGCCGGTCATTAAAGGTATTAACGCTCCAGATTCCGAACAGTCCGGTGATAAGGATGAATGTCGCTCCGAACAGCATGGCCGAAGCCAGGGCCACGGGCAGTTTGTCTGGCCAGATTGCAATCCCCAGGATCGACAAGGTACAGGCGAAAAGCGAACCCGCAAAGGTGCGCCTCAGTCCGAAAAGGCGCACTAGGTCTCCGGCACACCCTCCTATAATACCGCAGACTCCGATCAGGACCCAGAAAGTTCGTGACCATGTGTTTGCCATTGCGCCGCTGGTAACCAGTAGATTTACTGCAAAGGTCCAGTAAACCGCACTGGAAACACCGAATAGTGCGGCGGCCATGAAAAGTCTTTGGGACCGCGGCTTGATAAGCCATGCCCAGCGCAGCCGGGGAAGGTCTTTGCTGCCTGTACGATTGAAGAGACGTCCGTTCGGCATAAGAGGGGCGTTCCAGGCAGTTGCCAGTGCGGCGAATAACGCGAAGCCAGCCCATGCCCAGCGCCATTCTTCCCCTGCCAGCAAGGCCGCCGGGCCGGAAATAATCACCCCGATACTGGTGCCGGAGTTGATCACTGCATAGGTGCGGTCCTGGCTTGGCTCCCGGATCAATCTGGTAACCGCATCGGAAAGAGGAGGATAGGCAAGGCCCGGACTGGTTCCGGCAAGCATGACGCCTAAGCCGAGCAGCCATGGCCCGGAACTGACCGACATGAGTGCCATGCCCCCGGATGCGCATAGTCCGCCCATGATGATCGGGAGGCGCGGTCCGGTAATGCCTGATAACGTCGAACCGAACAGGGTCGCGGCCAAGTAGCCGGCATAGGAAAGACTGCCGATTATTCCCATGACCTCAATAGAAAGTTGAAGATCGGCCTGGATATCAGGCAGGTATAGTCCGTAGGTGTAACGCGCAAGCCCGTAAGTTGCAGCGACAATCGACAAGCCTGCCGGAATTAGCTTCATCGGCGAAACCAGTTTGTCGGAACCGGTCATTGGCTTTTCTCCATTTGATTTGTGTTTTCCGGCAGTGTTGTTGCAAGCGGCTCATAGGTCCGGACAAGGGCTCGGTCGTATGCAGCCGCTTCTGCCAATTGGAAGGATATCGTTCGATCGCCGGTCCGGCGTTCGGCAATTATCTGCATATTAGTACCAGCCTCGCGCGTATATCGATGTTGAAGCGGAGAGAGTTTCAGGCACCAGTTCGTCGCGCATAATGAGGTTGTCCCTGTATCCGGATCTTCAAAAGACTCGGATGTAACGCATACAGGTACCGGGCTGGCGAATCCCGCATCGATATCCAGGGTGTGAATACAATATTCGGATGGGAGCATCCCGATAATGCGCTCGAAGGCGAGCCGGGAGAATCTTTTCATCTCGGGTGATTCATAAAATTCCTGTATTTTATCGAATGTTGATTTTGTTCCCACGTGCATTTCTGAAGCTACCAGATCGCCTGGCAGAACAATTTTTTTCAAACGCCTGGCAATTGTATACGGATGCTCGTTGCCATCCTGGAATCCAAGCATCGTGATAAGGCTGGGAAAATCTTCCGTGTGAACATCCGTTGATGCCAGGTTGGCAAAATCACGGAAACAGAAGTGGGTCATAGAGGGTTCTATCTCGGATGCCAGGGCTTCGCGCATCGGTTTTTCAGAAGCCGGGTTGATATCAATTCCGATGTAACCCGTCAATCGGACTCCATGGGCGCGAAGACACCGGATAAGGCATGTCGTTTTAATCGGTTCAGGACCCATTTCAACATAGGTGAATGGTCGGTCGTGAATCGCATCAGCAATATCGGTAGCAAACCGCGCTATTGCAACGGAAAAATTGAGTCGCCCCATTTCATCAGCGGCAATGCTTGAATTCCGCAATGCTCGTGCATTGAGGGCACGCATGAGGTAAAAAACTTCATCCAGTTCAGGTGTCGCGTCCAGGGGGTTTTCCGGGTTCCAGTATTTTTCGCGATTCGGCTGTGAGATTATTCTTGTTTTTGGAATTTTTGTGTGTCTGGCAAGGGCTTCAACAATCAAGTTCCTCAGGTTGTCTTCGGGAAAAGCGTCCGGGGTCAAATTCATGTTCTCTCCTTTCCGTCATTTTTTGATCTCGCAATCAAAAGGAAAACGTCAATTCAAAGCAGTCCGGGGACTTTTTTACGTTCGGCATTTTGCAGTCAGGGCAAGGAGCATCGAAAAAACAAAACTACTTGTAATAGATTGCATGGCAGTATATTTTGTACAGATCCTTTTTCTTTCTGTATGATATAAATTTGAAGTTATGTTTTATCCATTGCTTATCTTCTATGGTATTAAACGATTATTTAAAAATCCATTCGTAATAATGAAATGGGTTGTTTTCGATTAATGAATGAGAATTCACAATGGAACTATATCATCTTCGGACGTTTGTAGCGGTTGCGGAAGAGCGACATCTCACCAAAGCCTCCAAGAGCCTTTTCATAAGCCCTCCCGCAGTGAGTGCGCATATAAAGGCTCTGGAGGAAGAATTGAAGGTCTGTCTGTTTTACAGGACCCCGAAAGGAATGGAGCTGACGGAAGAAGGCAATCGCCTGAAAGCAGAGGCGGAAAAGCTGTTAATATCGGTGGACTCTTTCGTTGACTCTGCCAGGATTACCGGTGAAAAGCCGGCCGGAAGAATTAAAATGGGATATTCTTCCAATTCCGATTTCCTGCGAATCCCAGAAACCATACTCAAGATATTTTCTCTCTATCCCGATCTTATGATCAATCTGGAGCATTGTCTCAGCGCCAGGCTGATCAATGCCCTGGAGAAAAGGGAGATTGACATAGGTTATTATTTCGGAAATGACAATCCTTCGGGGGTGGAGATGTATAGGCTGAAAACCCTGGACCTGATGGTCATCGCTCCGTTGGAATGGAAGCATAGCCTCGCTTTGGCCAGTTTGAATGAACTTTCCAATTATCCGTGGATCTGGACCTCTCCGGATTGTTCATTCCGCAGGGTTGCCGATACGATTCTCACCCGGAAACGGTTGAACCTAGCCCACTCCATAGTGGTGGATGATGAGATGACATGCAGGAGTCTGGTCCGGGCGGGGGTCGGCCTTGCGCTGATGCTTGAAAACGACGCAAGGGAAGCTGAAAAAGATGGGGTGGCTTTTATATGGGACAAGAAAAAATTCGAGATCAATCTTTCCCTGGCATGGCTCGGTGATCGCAAAAACGAGCCTGCCATAAAAGCGATAACTGCTCTTGTACGCGACTTATGGCAGGTTCGGCCTCTGGTTGCTGCTGAAAAAAACCTTAAAAAATAAGCCTGACGTACTTTCCACACCTCTTTTCAATCGATTTTGCATAATTTTTACCGGGTGTCTCAGCGTTTAGATCGCAACTAACATATTGTAAAAATGTCATTTCCGGATGAAAGGGCATTTTCCAGGCTTCCCGGACAGCCTGGAACAACCTTTGACCAGGACAGGGTTTTTCATGTTCAAATACTTCGGATTGGCATCCCGGTATCCTGTCTTACAAATCCTCGGGGAAATCTATTATTACGGCATTATTGCGGTTGCATTCATTGTTTTTGCCGTTTTTACATCCCGAAAGCTGTATTTTTGCCTTGGTTATCCCAAAAAACGCGTTTTTGTGTTTACCGGGATTTTCATTTCCGGTATCGGTCCTGTGGTCTATGCAGGCTCCCGGGCCGCGGGGATGCTCAACTGTCCGTTTGAGCACTGGTGTGTGGACCTGCTGGTAGAAAATATCGTTTCCGGCGGTTCTCACACATTTCATGGCGGCATGATTCCGGCGGTGATTTTTCTGGCCGTTCTTTCCGGCCTTTTTCGTTTCAGAATTTCCGAGATACTGGATACGGTTTTTCTCTATCTGCCAATGGTGCATGCCCTCGGCCGAACAGGATGCCTGCTTCTTGGATGCTGCTGGGGCGCACGGGTGAATCTGTATTTTTATGGATTCCATTTTGGCCTGCAAAATCCCGTGCCGCTGTATGCAATCATGGTGAATCTGGCTGTTTTTTTCTTTTTGCGCCGGGTCTATACCCGGGTTTATTCCGGTCCGGAAATTCGACCCCGTTTCAGAGGAGCGGTGTTTACGGCCTATTTTTTGCTTTATCCCCCTGCACGCATTGTTCTTGAAGTTTTCCGCACTGAGCCAAGGTTTTTTGCCGGCTTGACCCAGGCCCAGGTTGTCATGGGGCTTTTGTTTTTCACCGGGCTTGTTTGTTCCATGGTTATCGCCTGGGGCAGCCGAAAAACCAAATCCCTTTCATCTGCGGAAACCGCACCGGCAAACAATGAATCCAGGGCCGAACTTGTAGGCCTTTTTTCCATGGCCGCACTGCTGGTGTCCCTGGTTTTATTCAATTTTTTCATATATTATCTCACCCGGCAGCTCAGGATATGGCCCTGGCCGATTCAGCCGGTTTTTTCCCTTGCCGATGCCTACAATCGCATCCTCTGGTATTCTCCGGTGATGCTCATACCCGTTTGCTGCCTGTTCTGGCTTTGCTGGCTTAAGATTCCCATACAACCCTGGCTGGGTTGGAACCGTTTTTCATACACGTTTTTCATCGGCCTGGCTGTGAGCGTTTATTATTGTTTTGAATTGTTTGTATTAAAGGGCGTTTGCTTTCGCGGTCCGGCCTTCTGGCCGCCCGTGCTGGTGATGAGTTTGATGAATGCAGCAGGCGAGGAGGTTGTGTATCGTCTGGCCCTGTATAACCTGATAAAGCGGGCGGCATATTCAACATGGACAGCCAATATCGTCCAGGCCCTGGCATACGCCTTGATTCATTTCATGATCGCAGGAGCGGTGTTCGGCTTTCTTTCATTTGTCTACGGCCTTGTCCTTGGAATTATTGTTGAGCGCAACAAGAGTATCATACCGGCTTTTATCTGTCATTTCATCATTGACCTTGGGGTTATTGGAATGCCGATGCTGATGTGTTTCCCCACGGTTTCATAACACGCTTGATTTGGCCGCGTGTCCTGTGCATTCCGACGATCCGCCCGGTCAGCGCGGTCTTCATGGCGGGAAATTTGAAAAAAATGCCTGAAAACCCGAAATGGTTATGATATTTTATCCTTAACCGAAAATCCCGGAGGCTTTCAGGGGGGAGTTATGCAAATAAAGGAAATCGTTCAGACCACGCCGAATTTTCAGGTTTTGTCCGAAGATGAGATGGAGCGCATCTATTTTGATGCCCTCGGGGTTATCGAAAGTCTGGGGGCCCGGGTAAAAAGCCCCCGTGCCTGCCGATTATTGGCGGACAGCGAAGCCGTGGTTACAGATACAGATCTTGTTCGCATTCCCGCGGTGCTGGTTGAAAAGGCCTTGCTCGGGCATCCTTCAAAAATTGCCCTAGCCGGCAGAACCCGGACCAGGGGGGTGCGGCTGCAGAAAGACGAGCTGGCTTTTGGCGCAGGGCCGATTTATCCGCTGAAACCCGATAGCGGAGGGCCGGCTGACGGCCAGGGCCTTTATGAAAAGATTTACACCGCAGCCCGCCTGGTTGATTTTCTGCCCAATTTTGATTTTATTGCCGGTCCCCTGAAGATTTTTTCCGCAAACCAAAGGTCATGGGATTTGTCCCTTGTGGCGGCCATGCTCGAAGGTTCCTGCAAACCCATGCTTTTGGGCAGTGCCGATGTCAGGCAGCTTCATGGATTGTGGCAGATGGGGTCCCTGATTTGCGGAGGGGAAAAGGAATTTCGGTTACACCCGTTTTTTGCGCACTATGTTGAAATCGACTCCCCCTTGATATTGTCGGCCGGTGCGGCCGACAAGCTGCTGTTCTGTGCTGAAAAACAGATTCCCTGCGTGTGTGCATCCCGGGCGATTTCCGGCATCACCGCACCCTCGACCATTGCCGGGATGCTGGTTCAAAGCCTGGCGGAAACCATGCTGGTCTCTGTGCTTTCATATCTTCAGAAGCCCGGCATGCCTTTGATCAGAGGCGGCGTGACGGGTGCGGGCTCACAAAATATGAACCGATGCTGCTACGGCGCCCCGGAACTTGCCCTGAGCGTGGCTGCAAACACGGATATTTCCAAATGGCTGGGCCTGGGCATGCTGTCGCCCGCGGGTATTACCGATGCCCATGATCTGGGCCAGGAGGCAGGAGTGGATTGTACTGCAAGCCTGTTTTACGCCTTTTTGTCCGGAGCGGATATGATTTACGGCTCCGGGATGATCAACGGTGGAGAGCAGTTCTGCATGGACAGCACGGTCATGTGCAATGAAATCATCTCCATGATCAAGCAGATTGGAAAAGGCATCTGTACGGATGAAGAATACCTGGCCATGGATCTGATCGAATCGGTCGGGCCGGGAGGGGAATATCTCACCCAGGATCACACCCATGAGCATTGGCAGCAATGGTTCCGGCCCCGTCTGATCAACAGAAGCGTTTATGACACTTGGCTGGCGGCCGGTGCCACAACCATGAAACAGCGGGCTGTTGAACAGCGCGGCAAAATCCTGGACAAGCATACCCCCGACCCCATGGATCCAAAGCTGCTGGCTGAATTGCAGGCCCTGGCAGCAAGTTTGAAACAGGAGGACCACTGATGGGAACCCGAACCAACCTGACGGAAAACCAGTATATCCGGTTTTCGTTTTTGTCTGACGGTCAAAAACGGCTGATATTCAACCAGGTGCTCAAAATTCTGCAGCATACCGGAGCCAGGGTCAAGCATGAACAGGCCTGCCGGATACTTGCGGAAAACGGCTGCCGGGTGACCCGGGACCGGGTTTATATGCCGCCGCACATTGTGAAAAAAGCCCTTGACTCCGTGCCGCCGGTGAGCACGATTTTCAGCTGGCAGGGCCATGCCGCCCTGCGGGTGGAGCACGGTCACACCTATTTTGGCCCCGGTCCCACCTGTCCGAACTTTATCGATCCCCTTACTTTTGAACGAAGGCGCTACACATGCAATGATGCAGCCATGGTGGCACGGGTATGCGAGGCGCTTTCCGGCATTGGTTTTGTGATGTCGCTGGGCCTGGTCAGTGACGCACCCCGGGGAATGGAAGGGCTTTTCGAGTTTTCCGAAATGATCTGCAATTCCACAAAGCCGCCCATTGCCTGGTGCATGTCCAAAGAGCATTGCCGGGATATTCATCAGATCGCCATTGCCATGGCCGGCGGGCCGGAAGCATTCCGGCGGAAACCCAATTATCTGTTTTACAATGAGCCCATCTCCCCGCTTCTTTCCGATTTCAGCGCCATTGACAAGGTGATGTATTGCGCCAGAAACAACATCCCCCAGATTTTTGCCCCTGCGAGCACCGGCGGCGGAACCGTGCCGGCCACGCATGCCGCCCATATTTCAATGACCCTGGCTGAATCGCTTATCGGCGTGGTGATTTCCCAGATTGTCAACCCGGGGGCTTGTATTATCATCGGCGGCACCCAGTCCATACTGGATATGCGTGAGGCCGTGTTTGCCTATGGCGCTCCGGAGCTTTCCAGTCTGGAATCCGGACTCACCGAAATGGGGGAATACCTGGGGCTTCCGGTTTTTTCCGCAGGCGGATGCAGTGATTCCAAGGCAATGGATGCCCAGGCGGCAATCGAAGCCTCTTTGTCGCTTCATTCAGCCATGCTCAGCGGGCCCAGCCTCGTCCATGACGTGGGATTTATGGAATCGGGCATGTGCGGGTCCCTTTTTCAGCTGGTTCTGGCTGACGAAATCATTGCAAAAAGCCAATACATTGCCAAAGGTGTATTGGTGGATGAGCAGACCCTGGCCAGGGAGGAGGTAGAGGCCGCAGGTCCCGGAGGCGATTACCGAAAGGTCAAACAGACCTCGGAGAAACTGGCGGCGTATGGATTTGCCAGGTCCTTTGCATCATCAGACAAGCCGGAAGCCGCTTTTTCATGTCCTGTATCAAAATCCATGTCCGAGCACATCGTCCACCGCACCCAGCAGCTTGTCAGACAGACCCGGAGCCCGGCAGACACTATCCCCGATTCGGTGCGCGTACAGATCCAACAGATCCTGGATACGGCCAGGGCCCGCACCGGGGGGGCTCTCTGAAACCGGGAGGTGAAAATAACTTTTTGTAGTATGCTTAAAAGTTTTGGTTTTATTTTTTTGAACCTTGAACCTTGAACCTTGAACCTTGAACTTTGAACTTTGAACCTTGAACGAAGTTTAAAGGCCGCCATCAAAATTCCTTCATGGCAAATTCCACCCGCTGCTTCGCACGAGGGGAAAAATCCGGATCCAGCGCCTCGATTTTTTTCAGGCGGGGCAGCAGGCCCGCACCGTTGGCCACCTGGATGGAAAGCCCGGGCCGGGCGTTTAGCTCCAAAAGCATGGGTCCGGCGTTTTTGTCCACCACCAGATCGGCACCGATATAGCCCAGCCGTGTGATTTCATAGCTGCGGGCGGCCAGTTCCAAAAGATTTTTCCAGTCCGGAATGGCAATGGTGTTTAAATCAATGCCTGTATCCGGATGCCGGAAGATGCGCTTTGAGTATTGAACCGCGTGCAGGCACCGGCCTGTGGCAATATCGAGGCCCACACCCGCAGCACCCTTGTGCAGATTGGCTTTGCCGTCGGATGCCCGGGTGGAAAGCCGCAGCATTGCCATGACCGGATAGCCTCTGAAAATGATGACCCGGATGTCGGGCACCCCCTCATAGGACAGTTTTTCAAACATTTCAGAAGGCTGGATCAAATCTTCGATGATGGCCACATCCGGGGTGCCGGCCAGGGAGTAAAGACCGGCCAGGATGTTGGACAGATGTCTTTTCACCACGTGGATGTCGATACTGCGGCCCGATGATTTGACAAACAGGTCGCCGCTGCGTTCCTTGATCACCAGAATGCCCTTACCGCCCGAACCCTTTGACGGCTTGACAGCAAAACCGCTAAGATTTTCGACCATACCCGCAAAGGTCTCAATTTCGTACTGGTATCGAATCACCCCCCGCAGCCGGGGGGTTGCCAGGTGGAATTTTTCCGCCTGCAGCTTGGTTTTGAGTTTGTCATCCACAAGCGGGTATCGCCCCCGGGAATTATACCGGCTGATATAGGCCACATTTCGGCGGTTCATGCCAAGAAAACCAAGTCTGCGCAAAGGTAGCGGAAAGATCCACATTTCAGCCGTTGTTCCTCATCACCCCGAAGCGTTTGAGCTCGGTGAGCTTGTAGCCGGTGTACTGGCCCATGGTCAGGATGCCGGCCAGCAGAATCAGGTGGACTTCCGGAAAATTAAAGGTCAGGTGCCGGACAATGGGCATGCGCATGCACAAATAGGCCAGCACGGCCACGCTGAGGCTGCCAAGGCCCTGGATCAAAACTTCCCGGCTTCCTTCCTCTTCCCATAGGATGCTCATTCGCTCAATGGTCCAGGCAATGATGATCATGGGAAAGAAGGTAATGGTGAGTCCGAGATTCACACCCAGTTCATAGCCGATCACGCTGATCATGGAAGTCAGAAAAATCACCAGCACGATTAAAGTGGAAATCCGGGCCACCATCAGCAGGTTGAGCCTGGAGAGATACCCCCGCAGCATCAGGCCGAGGGTCACGATGATAACAAAGGCGGCAATGCCCTGTACCAGGTGGGTCTGGAGAAAGGACAGGGCGATTAACACCGGCATGAAGGTCCCGGATGTGCGGATGCCGATAACAATTCGCATAAACGTAATGATCAGGGCACCCACCGGCAGCAGCAAAAGCAGCTTGAAAACACTTTGTTCTTCAATGGGAAGCGAATAAAGGCTCAACCGCGATAGCCCACCATCGTGGAACTGAAGCCGGGCCAGGTCCATTGCCGGAAGCGTTTGGCGGATCATGGAGAAATGGATTTCAGAGTTGGTGCCGCCGTTGACATCCAGCAGGGATTTTCCGGATCTGTGCCACAAAAGCAGATTTTCGGGCAGGCCGTGGGTGCCGGTTTGCGGATCCACCGGCACCCAGCGCTCCTGGTCAAAGACTTCCAAAATGGGTTTCAAAGACTGGTATCTGCGGGCATCCTGAAGTTCCAGGCCCATGGAGACACGTGCGGCAATACCTGCGTGATTGAGCAGACGCATCAAAAGTTCGGGCAGGGGGTACTGGCTTAACAGCAGGGAAGCATTCTGATCCGGCTCCGAAGCAGTTAGCTGTTTGCTCAGCTCCCTTGCAAAACTGATCGGGGTGCTGGATTTCTCCCATGCCTGTTCTTCGAGCTGGTGCGCGGCTGTTGCCTGTAAGGGGTCCCAGAAAACGGTTTTGGGTTCCGGCGGCGGTTTTACCCTGGATTCTCTGCCGGCATCCGGCTCCGGGGTCATCTGAACCTTGTAATACAAGGTCTGATCACCGTGAGCCTCGCGCCGGGTCCATTCCGCCCGGCGTCCGGTGGAAGTGTCCACAATGGAAAATCCATAACCCGTTGATGCAGCCTGTTGAGAAACCTGAGCAAATCCCGGCGGGCTGCCGGGCAGATCCAGGTTTACCTTTACCGGTTCGCCCTCTGCCACAAAATCGATTCTGGCCTCGATATGCCAGACCGGCCGTGTCCGGCCCGGTACCAGGGGAATATCCAGGTTTACATGTCTCAGCCAGCCAAGCCCCAGACCTGTTAGGACCAGAATCAGGATAACAATGTAAAAAGCGGATTTGGACTTCATTTATCTGTTTTTTCGCTTGTTTTGTTTCCTTCAAGAGGGGCGATGAATTCCTGGGCAACGTCGACGACCATGAGATCGCGCAAAACATTTCTGCCGATCAATACCTGATAATCCAGGTGGGAGCGGTTTTCAAGGGTGAATTCTTCAACTCTTTTGGTCCCGCCGATTTGAAACTGCAGCTCTATGACCGGGCGTCTGGTGGTTTCTTCCGTGGATGCCTGTACAATGCGAACGTGCCGCACAACCGGCTTTTCCACTTCGTATAAGGTTTCCTGTTCCGGATCCTGGATCTGGAATTTGACCCAGCGATCGCCGTCTCTTTCAAATGTTTCAATATTGCGGGCGTCCAGAGACGAGGTGGTGGCGCCGGTGTCGATGCGGGCGTTAAAAACCCGGCCCGGGGGAGTGAGCCGGACTTTCTCCAGCCTTCCGATCAGCAGTTTGTCCGTGCCGGATTTCTCCAGTACGGGCCTGGATACGGGCTGGGGTTTTTCGGCGGTTTCAAGGGCAGTGAGCCTGTTTTTTGTTTCATCGTGCACCCGGAGCAGCTGCTGTTTAAGGTCCTTTAGCGAATCATCGTGCTGTTTCATGGATTGTTCAAGAAATTGTTTCTGATCCCTGCAGTGATCCAGGAGCATGTCTGTTTTTTCGGCCTCCAGGTCCATGCGCTGTTCCAGAAGCGCCAGTCTGTTGCTGACCGCAGACAGGTCCTGCCGTTTGATGATAAAACTGTCAGAACCGCAGCCGGCTGCAAAACAGATCAGTAAAACAATGGTTAAAGCGGTTGCTGCAATACGAAATGCCTGTTTCATGACGCGTCCTTTCTTATTCCTGCTATCTTTTCAGGCAATGATTGAAAAAAAAACAACTGTGTGATCTATATAGAATTATGAAGTCAATGACAAGAGAATCAAACGCTGTACGCCAATGGTACCGCCAGGTGTTTGAAAAATCCGGGGCGGCTTCCATTATCATCGAGCCGGACATGACCATTTTCATGGCAAATGTGGAGTTTGAGAAATTAAGCGGGTTTGCCAGAGAGGAAATCGAGCACCGGATGAAATGGAGCCGGTTTATTGCCCCGGAAGACCTGGATAAAATGATTTCTTATCATCACCGACGCCGGGGCCGGGAATCTTTGGTTCCGGATGAGTATGATTGCCGGGTGCTCAATCGTTCCGGGCAGGTGCGCGATATATGGATCAAGGTGGCCATGCTGCCGGACGGAAAACGCTCCATTGCGTCTTTTATGGACATTACGGACCTCAAGACCGCCCAGCGGGAACTTCAAAGAAGCCAGGCTGCTTTAAACGGGGTAATCGAGGCCGCAGGGGGGTTGATTTATGCTGTTAACAAGGACTACCGGATCGTGTTTTTAAACCGGAGCATGAAGGAAAAAATCGGCCATAACGCCACTGGCGAAATGTGCTACGCTATTTTCCACGGACGGAATCTGCCCTGCACCAATTGTCCGATTCATGCGGCATCAGACGGCCATCCGGTAAAGCGGGAAATCCAAAGCGAGCTTGACGACCGCTGGTATTACGCCGTAACCCGGCAGGAGGTTGATCCGGAAAAAAGGGTTTTCAGCGTTGAAACCCTGATGATTGATATTACCGAGCGAAAGCAGGCCGAAGAGGCTCTGAACGCTCAGGCCGACCATTTTCGGCAGGAAAACCGCAGCCTCAGGACCGGAATGAAGGAGCGGTTTCGCTTCGGGGCGATTGTCGGCAAAAGCGCCGAAATGCAGGCCATTTATGAAAATATCGTTCATGCCGCGGCCAGCAGGGCCAATGTGATCATATACGGTGAATCCGGAACCGGAAAGGAACTGGTCGCCCAGGAGATCCACAATGTGGGAAACCGGGCAGGGGGGCCCTTTTTGGTGGTCAATTGCGGAGCGATTCCGGAAAATCTGTTTGAAAGCGAATTTTTCGGGCACAAAAAAGGGGCATTTACCGGAGCGGATCGCGACCGGGCAGGGCACTTGCAGCAGGCCCACGGCGGCACGCTTTTTCTGGATGAAATCGGGGAAATCACCCAGGCCATGCAGGTCAAGTTATTGCGCGTAATCGACGGAAAAGGTTTTTCCCCGGTCGGTGGAGGGGAGGTGCAAAAACCCGATATCCGCATTATCGCAGCCACAAACCGCGATTCCGTGTCCCTGGTAAAGCAGGGGCGCATGCGGGAGGACTTTTTTTTCCGCATGCACGTGATCCCGATTTACGTGCCCCCGCTGCGGGACAGAAAAGAGGATCTGCCCCTGCTTGTGGATCATTTTCTGAATTTGTATGCCGGATCAGGAAATGGGCCCAAGCTTACCGGTGCTATGCTCGATGCGGTATACGCTCATCACTGGCCGGGAAACGTCAGGGAATTGCAGAATGTGATCCACAGGTATGTTTCGGTCAACCGGTTTGAACTGCCCGGTGCGCCTGCTGCTGAAAGGCCTGCGGAATCGGTGTTTCAGGGCACCCCGGATCAGCCGGCAAGCCTGAAGCACACCCTTCTCGATGTTGAAAAAAAGCTGATCGTCTCCGCCCTGAAAAAGCATCGCTGGCGCAGATCCGACACTGCCGCAGCCCTTGGAATCAACCGCCGCACATTGTTTAAAAAAATCCAACAGCACGGGATCAAATAACCTGATTTTGGGGCTTTTTGGCCTCAAAATATTTTTAATATTTAAAATCAAATAGTTATTTAGCAAATGTCTTTGTTTTTGGGGTTTTTTAACCCCAAAATGTTTTGCCTGCGACAATATCTCTGCCATCCCTTTCTGTTGTTGATCGCCTTTCATTCCCGGCCGTTTTATTGAATTAAGTGTATATGGCATGCTTCTTGATTCGCCTTGATTAGATCTAAACTGATTATTGACTTTACTTAACACTTAATCACTTAAAACTTGATGGCGCCGTAAAAAGTCCAATATCTGCGTTACGCGCAATTTCTCAGAATTTCACGTACGGATAAGTACGCTGCATTCTTCGAAATTGCGCAAGC
>NZ_JBSRLA010000077.1:0-14246 GCF_055149105.1 Desulfosalsimonas sp.
CATTGAACCTTGAACATTGAACCTTGAACATTGAACCTTGAACATTGAACCTTGAACATTGAACCTTGAACATTGAACCTTGAACATTGAACCTTGAACCTTGAACATTGAACATTGAACCTTGAACTTTCCATCTTGAACTTCCCACCCCGAACCGTGTATGGTATGGTCAAATAGCGTTTGCAAATTTTTTTTGCCGGGATGCCATTTTAAAGGAGGGATTCAATGAACCAGCAGAAAACCGGGGATCGCCCGGATGAGCGCATCGTGCGCACCACGTCGGCTTATGACTGCGGCGGCCGCTGCCCCTGCGGCTGCATGTCAGCGGCAATCAGATCCTGCGTGTGGAGGGCGACGACGCCCCTGAACCCAACCAGCTCAGGACCTGCCTGCGCTGCCGGGCATACAAGCAGTACGTGCATCACCCGGATCGGTTTTTATATCCCCAAAAGCGGGTTGGAAAGCGCGGGGAGGGAAAATTTGAGCGCATTTCCTGGCATGAGGCCTATGACACATTTATCCGCCAGCTGGACCGGATCAAGGCCACTTACGGAAACAGCGCTGTTTTGCTGGCCACGGGCGGCGGATACCTGGCAAGCCTGCATCAGGGCGGGCTTGCCGCCTCCCGGCTCCTTAACCAGTACGGCGGGTATGTCACCCATTACGGCAACATCTCTTCTGAAGGCGCGGTCTGGGCCTCTCTGACCCAGTACGGCTCGGTGATGGTGGGCCACAGCCGGGAGGATATGATGAATTCCAAACTCATCATCCTCTGGGGCTGGGACCCGGCGCGCATGATATCCGGCACCAACACCATGTATCACCTGATCCGGGCAAAGGAAAACGGTGCAAAAATCATCGCCATTGACCCGCGCTATCACGACACCGCAGCCACCCTGGCCCATCAGTGGATCCCGGTATATCCGGGTACGGACACGGCCGTGATGGCGGCCATGGCTTACGTGATGATCACGGAGAATCTCCATGACCGGCAATTTCTGGATACCTACACCGTGGGCTTTGACGCGTTTGCCGACTACGTGCTGGGAAGGCAGGACGGGGTGGAAAAAACCCCGGCCTGGGCCGCACAAATTTCCGGGGTGGATGCGGGTACAATCCAAGCCCTTGCCCGGGAGTATGCCACCACCAGGCCCTCGGCCCTCATGGACTGCCAGGGGCCGGCCAGAAGCGCCATGGGCGAGCAGTACAACCGGTGCGCATCCACCCTGTGCGCCATGACCGGCAACGTGGGCCGGCCCGGGGGAAGCGCCGGGGGCGGGCTTATGGGCATTCCCGTGGGTCACATGTTCCGCCAGTCCGCCATTCCGCCGGGCAAAAACCCGTTTGAGGCAGACGGGCCCAATGTCAAGGGCACCCTGGACATCCGCATGCGGGTAAAAAAGCGCATCCATATCAACACCCTCTGGGATGCGATCCTGGAAGGCACCGCAGGGGGATACCCTTCGGATATCAAGATGATGTGGTCCATGTGCAACAACTACGTCAACCAGATCGGAAACAGCAACAAAGCGGACAGGGCCTTAAAAGAGCTTGAATTCATCGCGGTCAGCGAACTGTTTCCCACGGCCACGGCCCGGTATGCGGATATCATCTTTCCGGTGACCTCGGCGGCGGAACGAAACGATTTCACCCGGCCCTGGCCCTCGGGCCCCTATTTCACGGTGATCAACCAGGCCATCCAACCCCTCGGGGAGTGCAAGTCGGATCTGCAGATCGCCGCAGAGCTTGCCCAACGCCTGGGCATTGAAGGCTTCAATCCCCACAGCGAGGAAGAATGGCTCAAAATTCTTTTTGACAACAACCCGGAATACACCACCCATATTGACGACTACGAGGCCTTCCGCCGGAAAGGTATCCACAGAATCGAGCTGCCAGAGCCCATCGTGGCCTTTCGCGACCAGATCAAAGACCCGGAAAACAATCCGTTTCCCACCCCGTCGGGCAAAATCGAGATCTTTTCGCAGCGCGCCGCAGACCTGGACAACCCGGCCTGCCCGCCCATTCCCAAGTATCTGCCCACGGAGGAAGACCGGTTTGATCCCCTGACTGAAAAATACCCATTGCAGCTGCTCACCCCTCATCCCAGAAACCGGGTTCACTCGGAGCTTTACCTGGTGCCCTGGCTGCGGGAGGTCGAAAAGCACCGGGTGTGGATCAACTCCAAAGACGCGGATTCCCGGGGCATTTCAGACGGAGATCCGGTGCAGGTCTTCAACGGCCGGGGCACGGTGGCCCTTCCCGCCTTTGTCACCGAGCGGATCATTCCCGGGGTGGTGGCCATATTCGAGGGAAGCTGGTACGACCCGGATGAAAACGGTGTGGACCGGGGCGCATGCGCCAACACCCTGACCCGGGACGCTTATTCCGGCGGCGGCGCCTGCGTGATGAACACCAGCCTGGTGGAGATAGAAAAGGTTCAAGGTTCAGGGTTCAAGGTTCAAGGTTGATGACATTGAACCCCGAACATTGAACCCCAACATTGAACATTGAACCTTGAACGTTGAACCTTGAACCGGGAGAGTTACGATGCAGATGGGATTTTATTTCGACCAGAGCCGGTGCACGGGCTGCTGCGCCTGCCAGGTGGCGTGCAAGGACTGGCACGACGTGCCCGCAGGAGACGAGAAATGGATGCGGGTGTTGTACTCGGAAAAAGGCCGGTTTCCAAACGTGTTTGTGGCCTATCTGGCTTCTGCCTGCTGGCATTGCGCCGCCCCGGTATGCGCGGATGCCTGCCCGGCTGATGCCATATCCAAAAGGGAAAATGACGGCATTGTGCTCGTGGATCCGGAAAAATGCCTGGGAAAAGACGATTGCGGGGCCAAGTGCCTGAAAGCCTGCCCCTATGATGCCCCCCAGTTCGGCCCGGAAGAAAACGCGCGCATGCACAAGTGCAACTTCTGCCAAGACCGGCTGGCCGCCGGCAAGGTGCCCAACTGCGTGGAGGCCTGCCCGGTAAGGGCCTTAGACGCCGGTCCCTTGGAAGAGATGGAGAAAAAATACGGAACCGGCCGGGCAGCCGAAGGTTTCACCTGGTCGAAACGCACCCGGCCGTCTGTGATCCTGAAACCCAAATCCGCGGAATAAGAACAATTGTATTTATTGTTGAACGGGTTATGACCTCCCGGATACGGAATCCGGGGTTATCCCCACAGGAAAGGAAAAAAATGTCTGATTTAAACGCTTTGTTTTCACCCGTTGTCATCAACAACACCGAAATTCCCAACCGTGCGGTGCTGCCGCCCATGGGCACCGGGCTTTGCGAAAAAGGCGGCCGGGTCAATGACGCCCTGCTGGCCTATATCAGGCGCCAGGCCCGGGGCGGGGCCGGTCTTTTGATCTCCGAGATCACGGCCGTGCACCCCACGGGAATGGTCAGCCCCAAACAGGTGGCGGCCTGGGATGATGAATTTATCCCGGGGCTTTCGCAGATGGCCGAAGCCATGAAAGCCCACGGCGGCAAAGCCGCCATGCAGCTTCATCACGCAGGCCGGGAAAGCCTGTACATGATCAAAAAACAAACCGCCATTGGCCCGTCTGCGGTGCCCAGCCTCGTCTACGGCCAGGCCCCCAGGGAAATGACCCATGAAGACATTGCAGAAATTGTCTCCGCGTTCGGCGCTGCCGCAGCCCGGGCGAAAAAAGCCGGATTTGACGCCGTGGAAATCCACGGGGCCCACGGATACCTGCTCACCCAGTTTTTGTCCGCCATTTCCAACCAGCGCACGGACGAATACGGCGGCGCTTTTGCCAACCGGGCCCGGTTTGTCACAGAGGTGGTCCGGGCGGTAAGAAATGCAGTGGGAAAGGATTTTCCCGTGATTCTGCGCATTTCCGCAGAGGAATACATCAAGGGCGGCTATACAGTGGAAGATGTGCTCGGGATTCTGCCGGATTTAAAGCAGGCCGGTGTTGACGTCATCCATGCCTCCATCGGCACCCATGGCAGCCCCGCCGGGGTCACCAGCGCACCGCCGGCCTTTGACGTGGGATTCAACGTGGGCCGGGCCCGGCAGATCAAGGACGCGGCCGGTCTTCCCGTGATTGCCGTGGGCCGGTTTAACGACCCCCGGCCCGCAGACAAGGTGATTGCCGACGGGGATGCGGATTTGGTGGCATTCGGCCGCCAGCAGCTCTGTGATCCGGATTTTCTGGAAAAAGCCCGGCAGAACCGGTATGCCGATATCCGCAAGTGCATTGCCTGCAACCAGGGCTGCATTGAACGGGAAATGTTTGAGGGCAAATCCGTGCGCTGCGCCATCAACCCGGAAACCGGCCAGGAGCTTGTCTGCCCGCAGCAGCCCGCAGCAGATCCCAAAACCGTCTGGATCGTGGGTTCCGGCCCGGCCGGACTGATTGCCGCATCAGAGGCCAGACGCCTGGGCCATGACGTGCGCATATTTGAAAAAGAGCCCATGGCGGGCGGCAACATCCTGTATGCCTGCAAGGCCCCGCACAAGGAAATCTATCTGGACTGGATCCAATGGCAGGCCGGTCAGGTGGAAAAAGCAGGGGTAAAAATTGAGACCAATACCTGTGTCACCGCGGACATGATCGCAGAGGCCAAACCCGACCAGGTGATCCTGGCCCTGGGCGGCGAGAAAATCATCCCGAAAATTTCAGGAATTGACCTGCCCCACGTGTATGACGCCTGGCAGATCCTTGGCGAAACCACAGCCCCGGGCAAAAACGCCCTGGTCATCGGCGGGGGGTTAATCGGAATGGAAACCGCCTGTTTTCTGGCATCAAAGGGCGCTTCCGTGACCCTGGCCGAGCAGATGGAATCCTCGCCCGTGCCCAGGTTCACCTCCCACGGCTACAGCCTGCACAAATACCTGAAGGAAAAACAGTGTGTGCTGCGCTTTGGCGCCGCAGTGGAGAAAATCACGGAAAACAAGGTGGTGCTCAAAACAAAGGACCAGTCCGAGCAAGTCCCCGGCTTTGACCAGGTTGTGCTGGCAGTGGGCATGAAACCCAGAAACGGCCTTGCCCCGGCCCTTGAAAAAGCCGGCATTGCCCACACGGTGGTGGGCGATGCCCTGGAGGTGCGCCGCATCATGGAAGCCGTGGAAGAAGGCGCAGCTGCCGTGTGGCAGCTTTAAGAAGCCGCCACAGCGGCATTGACACGCTGTCGCCCAAAGTCAGAAGGCCGCCCTGCGGGCCGGGAATTTGCGGGCTTTTACCGGGATTTGTAAAAGCCCGTTCCCGGCCTGCGGGTTTGCTTTTGGGGCTTTGAAGGGGTTTTCGCGCCCGGTGCGGAAACAGCGTAGTCAAAATCCGCAAATGTGCGGCGCTCGATCAGCGATCCCACAACCCGGTCAATGGATTTGAGGACCTGGCGGTCTTCGTTTGTGACCAGGTTAAAGGCGCTTCCCGTGTGCTCTGCCCGGCCGGTTCGGCCGATGCGATGGATATAGGCCTCTGCAGTGGCCGGCACATCATAATTGACCACATGGGATACCCCGGAGACATCGATTCCGCGGGAGGCGATATCGGTTGCCACCAGGATCTGGTACTTGCCGGACTTAAAACCGTTTAAGGCCGCCTGGCGGCGATTTTGGGACAAATTGCCCTGCAGGGAGGCCGCTCCGTAGCCGGCACGCTCAAGGGCCTCGCTCAGGCGCTTGGCCCGGTGCTTGGTCCGGGTAAAAATCAAAACCGATGCAATCCGGGTGTCCTTTAGAATCTTTAACAGCAAAGATGTCTTTTGGTTCTGGGATACCGGAAAATGGGTGTGACTGACCGTATCTGCGGCCGCGGGCTCGCCCACCTGCACAAATGCAGGCTTGTGGAGCACCTCGTCTGCCAGAAGCCGGATCTCCTTTCGCATGGTGGCCGAAAACATCAGCGACTGCCGGTTTCGGGGAATCTTTTTCAAAATTCTCCGGATATCCGGGATAAAGCCCATGTCCAGCATCTGGTCGGCTTCGTCAAGAACCAGGGTCTCAAGGCCGGAAAAATCCATGTTGCCGCGGTTAATATGATCAATGAGCCGTCCCGGGCAGGCCACCACAATGTCCACGCCCTTTTTCAGGGCCTGGATCTGGGGGCCGATGGCCGCACCACCATATAAGGTGAGGCTTTTCAAACCGGTCCGGCTGCCCAGGGTTTTGATATCCTGGTGGATCTGTTCGGCCAGCTCACGGGTGGGCGCAAGGACAAGGGCCCGGTTTTTTCTGTTTTTGCTTTGAAGCAGTCGATGCAGAAGCGGCAGCACGTATGCGGCGGTCTTGCCGGTTCCGGTCTGGGCCAGGCCGATTAAGTCCTGTCCCTGCATGACCCGGCCGACGGTCTGGACCTGCACGGGCGTGGGTGCGGTGAATCCGGCTGTGCGGATTGCCGCCTCTATTCTGGAGTCGAGTTGAAATTCTTTAAAATCCAATAGTTGATGTTCCTTATGATTCAATAAATGATTATTTCTGATTCTGGCAGGAAAAGGCTGCTCGACTGTTTTCGATTCAACAACAGTGAATTTTCAGATGGCGCTGTAAAAAGTTGAAGATCAAGGCCTGCGCGATTGCCGAAAAATGCAGCGTACTTAATAGTACGTGAAATTTTGAGGCAATCGCGTATAATGCAGATATTCGACTTTTTACGGCGCCATCAACTATTGAAGGGAAAAATTTGCAAAATCGGGGGCCGGTGGCCACATGAAAAAGGGCAGGATGCGCCGGTGGCCGGTTTCCGTAAAGAATGGTGAAGTTAAAAAGGGCATCCCCTTTACAGGAGATGCCCTTTGTCAGGCAATTATTCCTCGGTTACATTGACTGCAGCCGGGCCTTTTTGTCCCTGCTCAATATCAAAGGTAACGTTGCTGCCTTCTTTGAGACTTTTAAAGCCGGTTGAGTTGATCCCGGTGTGATGGACGAAGACGTCCGGACCGTTTTCCTGCTCAATGAAACCAAAACCTTTTTGGTCGTTAAACCACTTTACTGTTCCGTTGGCCATAATGATATCCTCCTTTCTGTGAGATGCTCAAAATTTTACACTGGAGGATGTAGCCGTAGAACGGAACCTGTTCCTTCAGGGAAAAATCGCTTTGCCAATTGTGCAAAGCCGTGTTGAATTATCTTAAAGTAACACACCCTGGCAGAAAAGCAAGCGTTTTTTTCAAGAGACCAACAAATAAACTCAATTGTCCGAAACAGAAAGCACATTGCAAACGGTTTCGGCCAACTGCTGCATCTGGACGGGTTTTTCAAGATAGCGGTCAATGCCGAGGGATGCGGCTGTTTTGTCCGAAACCTGGCTGCTGTAACCGGTACACAGAATAATTCTCATCTCCGGCCGGATTTCCAGAATTTTTTCGGCAAGGCGGTCGCCGGTGATGTGGGGCATGGTCATATCCGTGATCACCAGGTCAAACCGGTACGGATCTGATGAAAACATCTCAAGGGCGGCTTTGGGGTTGGTATGGCCGCTGACCTGATATCCGAGCTTTTCCAGGCGCTGTTGGTTTAAGCTGACGATCATGGGCTCGTCATCAATCAAAAGGATGTGCCCCTGGCCCCTGGGCGCATTACCGGTTTGAGCCAAAACAG
The DNA here is from genome assembly GCF_055149105.1 of Desulfosalsimonas sp. Lineage (NCBI taxonomy): Bacteria > Pseudomonadati > Thermodesulfobacteriota > Desulfobacteria > Desulfobacterales > Desulfosalsimonadaceae > Desulfosalsimonas > Desulfosalsimonas sp. Next base: position 7,563 of record NZ_JBSRLA010000077.1, read on the forward strand.
CCTCCGCGTTTTTTTCTGCAGCCGGCAGCAGGATCTCAAATTCACATCCCTGCCCCGGCTGACTGCGGACCCGGATGCTTCCGCCGTGGCTTTTGACAATTCCGTGCACCACAGAAAGACCCAGGCCCGTGCCCTTGTCCACATCCTTGGTGGTAAAATAGGGATCAAAAATCCGCTCCAGGCTTTTGGCGGCAATCCCGTGGCCGGTGTCTTTGACCGCAAGCCGGAAAAAGCGGCCTGCCCCCATGTCCGGATCCAGGGCCGTATTTTCGTCGTTAATCTGCGCCGCCGCCAGGCTCACTGTCAAAATCCCGCCGGATACAGCCATGGCGTCTGCCGCATTTCCGCACAAATTGATCAGCACCTGGTGAATCTGGGTGGGATCTGCCAAAACAACCGCCGGCTGCTTTGGCAGGCAGGTGCGGATTTCAATGTTTGCGGCAATCACCGGACGAAGCAGTTTCAGGGCTTCGTCCACAAGCATGCAGAGATCAACCGCCTGTTTTTCCTCGCGGGTCTTGCGGCTGAAAGTCAGCAACTGGCGCACAACGTCTTTGGCCCGTACCCCGGCGGTCTGGATCTCATTGACATACGGCCGGGCCCGGTGGTTTTCTGCAAGTTCGCCTGCGGCCAGTTCGGCATTTCCGATGATAATACTCAGCACATTGTTGAAATCATGGGCAACACCGCCGGCCAGGGTTCCGATGGACTCCATTTTCTGGGCCTGGCGGATCTGGCCCTCAAGGCGTCTTTTTTCCCTCTGCGCAAGGACCCGGCCGGTGACATCCCGGCCAATGCCGCTGATAAACGGGGCGTCGTTTTCCGGGCGCACCAGTTCGCTGCGGTATTCGATATAAATCGTGCTGCCGTCTTTGGCCAAATAGGGGGTAATGCCTTCGTAACTGCCCTTTTCCAAAAGGGCGCCAAGGTATTCGTTTTCAAATCGATCCCGGTGCTCAGGAAGCATAAAATCAGATATCGGCCGGCCCAGCAGTTCCTCGGGCCGGTAGCCGAACAACCGGTGCAGGGCGGGGTTGGCGGAAAGCAGCCGGCCTTCAAGGTCCTGGGTGTAGACCAGGTCGCTGATGGAGTTAAACAGGTCACGAAACCGCTGCTCTGAACGGGCAAGCTCTTGGGTGCGCTCTTGTACCTTTTTTTCCAGATCAGACTTGTGCTGCAAAAGCATCTGCTGCTGGCTGTGGTTTTCGAGCACAAGGGCGGCAAGATTCAAGGTGTTTTCAATATAGGGCGCATAGGAAAAAAACATTTCTTCGTCTGCAGGCGCACAAAAAAAATGCCGTAAACCGCAAGGGCGGTTTCAATGGGCAGGCATTGCACGCCGTGGGTGTGTTGAAAGCCGTTCAGCAGGGCTTTGCGGCCCGATCCTTTCCCGGTTGCGCCTTTGAGCTCATCAAACAGCCGCCGGCAGTGCCGCGGCTTTGGACCGGGCGAGCCGTTTTCCCAGTGAAGGCGGCCGTCTATAAAAATGCCCGATATTTCCATGCCCGGCACACGGCAAAACCCCCGGCACAGAAAACGCGCCATCCCAGCACCCCGCCCCATCAGGTGCAGGGTGCTCTGGATCAGAATGATCCGGCCGAGAATTTCCGGGTCCGGACTAGGCATGGCCCTTGTTGTCTTGGCTGCGGTATTTTTCAAGAAAGGGTTCCGGCTCCATGAAGCCGGGGTTTTTCACAAGCTGTCCGCGGACGATCATCAACGGATGGATGGTGAGCATGTCCATGATCACTCCCGGGTCAAATCTTTTCGCGTCATACTGGCAGATCGTTGTCAGGGGATGGTTATCCAGCACCCGGTTAAGCCTTGCCTCATAGACCAGAAGATCCTCCAGGCGGGCCCGGTTTTCCGCCAGGGCCCATGACATTTCCCCGATTCCCCGGGCCCCGGCATATCCCTGATCCAGGGCGCTTTGATAATACCGGGCAACCATGCCGAGCATAAACTCGGCGGAAAAGTACGACTCCGGACAGCATGCGTAATGGCCCGGGTAAAGGTCGAAATCGTCTAACCGGGCATCGGTGTCCACGCCCAGTTCCTGCAATTCCTTTACCATTTCCGCTGAAGAAATATCATCGACCATGTAAAGCAGCCTGTCGTTTTCCACCAGCCCCTGCCGGAAAAAACGGGCCATGGTTTTTCTGCGTTCCGCGTCATCGCTGTACACGTAGATAATGTGCCGGCCCTCGTCCAAGGGCTCATCTGCAACCCCAAGCGATACCTTCCGCGTTTTTTCCGCCATGGCCCCTCCCTTTTTGCCGGTTTGGCCCGGTAACCCCGGAAAATTCACAAAACTTCCGGATCTCTACATCCTTTGACATTGATTGGCACGGAAGTCAAGAAAGGGTGAAAGCAAATTTTTAATGACTCCCTGTTGCATTCTCCGCTTGACGGCACCATCCAAAAAAAATATTTTTAGAAAAGGCACATCCTTTTATCAGGAGAATAGCCGCAATGACCAGAAACGAGATTAAAGCGCGCCGCAAAGCCCGAACCGCTCTTTCCTCTGTACGGAAAAAAGCTGCAGCAACAGGCCTGGATCAACTCTCAGTATCCGAAATTGACAAAGAGATCAAAGCCGCCCGCAAAAAACGCCGCACATCTTTTTTTGCCAAAATCTGCAGCTTTTTCTTGCCATAAAGATTTTGGCAGTGTATACGGGGTTTGACAAAAAATGCCTGCTTTTACCACCCCCTGTCCTTTGATCCTGTCGGTTTGCCCCGGAAAATCAAGAGCCCGGGCTGTTTAAAAAAGCCAGGTTTGACTGTTTCGTAAAAAATAAGGTTTTAGATGGTTGCGTGTTGCTGCGAATGCTGAGTTCTATAATTTTCCAGAATTTTCGCATGATGCCGCCCCGGTGGCGATTTGCTCCCTGCTGACCGCTTGCGCGCTCAATGCGACTCGCAAACCGCCCCCGGGCCGGCATCATGGCCGGCGGTGTGGAAAGCTTCCCGCCCGGGATGCGGTCCGGAAAAACGCTTCCAGATAATAAAACAGGTGTTTTTCATGCCTGGTCCTGTGGATTGGCCGGGGAGGAACACCTATTGATTTTACTTAACACTTAATCACTTAACACTTAAAACTTTCTGCAAAAAAGAGAACACGTCATGTCAAAAAACAATGAAACCGCCAATCCGGCGGATTTTGCCGCGCTCAACCTGCCCGAACCCCTGCTCCGGGCGGTAACCGATGCCGGCTATGAAGTGCCCACCCCCATCCAGGCATCCACCATACCGCCCATGATGGCGCAAAAAGACGTCATCGGCCAGGCCCAGACCGGCACCGGCAAGACCGCCGCCTTTGCCCTGCCGATTTTATCCGGCATTGATCTTGCCAGTCCCCGGGTTCAGGTGCTGGTGCTCACCCCCACCCGGGAGCTGGCCATCCAGGTATCTGAATCCTTTCACCAGTATGCCGCCCGTTTAAAGGATTTCCGGGTGCTTCCCATTTACGGCGGCCAGGATTACGGGGGCCAGCTCCGGCGGCTCAAGCAGGGGGTCCACGTGGTGGTGGGCACCCCGGGCCGGGTCATGGATCACATGCGCAGAAAATCCTTGAAACTCGATGCCATCACCACCCTGGTCCTGGATGAGGCGGATGAAATGCTGCGCATGGGATTTATCGATGATGTGGAATGGATTCTGGAGCAGACGCCTCCGAAGCGTCAGATCGCGTTGTTTTCCGCCACCATGCCGGCTGCCATCCGAAAAATCGCCCAAAAGCACATGCACAGCCCCGAGCAGATCACCATCAAGTCCCGGACCATGACAGTCTCGGCCACCCGCCAGCGCTACTGGATCGTTGGGGAAAAAAACAAGCTCGACGCCCTGACCCGGATCCTGGAGGCCGAAGCCCTGGACGGAGTGATCCTTTTCGTGCGCACCCGTACCGCCACCCTGGAGCTGGCCCGGCGTCTGGAAGCCCGGGGGTATTTGTGCGCGGCCTTAAACGGCGAAATCTCCCAGAACATGCGCGAGCAGACCATCAACCGGCTCAAGGCCGGAAAATTGGACATTCTGGTGGCCACGGATGTGGCTGCCCGGGGTCTGGACGTGGAACGCATCAGTCACGTGATCAACTATGATGTTCCCTATGATCCGGAAGCTTACGTGCACCGCATCGGCCGCACGGGCCGGGCGGGCAGAAGCGGTGAGGCCATCGTGTTTGTCACCCCCAGGGAGCGGCGCATGCTGCGGGCCATTGAAAACGTCACCCGCCAGGAAATCGAGCTCCTGGAGCTGCCCACAACGGAAATGATCAATGACCAGCGCATTGCCAAGTTCAAGCAGTCCATCACCGACACCCTGGGCGCAAATGATCTTTCCTTTTTCAGGGATCTTGTGGACCAGTACCGCCAGGAGCACGACGTGCCGGCCGCAGACATTGCCGCAGCCCTGGCCAAAATGGTGCAGGGCCAGACCCCCCTGCTTTTGCCCAAAGCCCCGGAGCCGCCCAAAAAGCCGGGTTTTGAAAAACCCGCGGCCAGGACCCGGGCTGTTGGGCCGGACAAAAAACCGCGCGCGGCGGCCGAAAAGGATGAAAAATCCGAGCGCTACCGCATTGAGGTGGGCCTGCGCCACAGGGTCAAGCCGGGCAACATCGTGGGCGCCATTGCCAATGAAACCGGCCTGGATGCCAAATCCATCGGCAAGATCGATATCCGCGACGAATTTTCTCTTTTGGACCTGCCCGCGCAGATGCCCGGTGATGTGTTCCGGCATTTGCAGACCGTGTATGTGGCCGGCCGGCCCCTGAAACTCTCCCGGGACACGGGAAAGCCCGAACAAGCCCGACCAAGGGGCGAATACAAAACCACCCCGACCAGCCCGGGGGTAAGAAGAATCCCCGGAGGCGGAAAACCCAAAGGCAGATGGGCAGACCGCGAAAAACCCGGAGCTGCCAAACCCTTTGGGAAAAAAGACGGCCGGAAAAAGGACCGGGCAAAGGACGGGAAAAAGAAAAGTTATTTCGGGAAATAATCGGGGAAATCCCGGAAAGCGCTGACTGCCGCCATATAAAAAATAAAAGGCTTTTTACAGCGTCCGGCCTTTTTCAGGAAGGAAGTCCAGGAGCCGGGTCGGTTTTTTCGCTCCTGACCGTTTACGGATTCAGCCAATGCCTCCGCTGAAATTCCAAAAACTCGGCCTGTCGGCCTCAAACAGTTTGAAATTTCATTGCTCCGGCATTTGCTGAATTTTTCCGTAAACGCTCAATGTCGCTTACAAACCGACCCCGCCTCCGGACTTCCTTGCAACCACATTGGATCTGAAGACAAAATCAATAAAAAAAGCCGGGGCAAACGCCCCGGCTTTTTTTAAGCTGTCCTGCTATGCTGGCATGGGATTCTTAGAATTCCACCCGGAAGCAGACATTGCCATAGGTCATTTTGCCCAGATCGCTCTTCTGGGTTCCTGCGGGAAGTCCAAGGGCCTGAGCTTCCTGGGTAAATTCATATTCTGCATCATTTCTGTCAATCATACCGATTTCCGGGATGATGTGGACGTTCTTGGACAGGGAGATCCAGGCTTGCAGATAATAAATGTATGCTTCCTGCTCGCTATCTTGCGTGCCGACATAAGTAACAGTCGGTAAACCGAGGGCCTCTGCAACATCCACGGTGCTATTATCTAACTGAGCATTCTGATAACCAATTCCGGCTTCGATATTGAGCATCTTGTTGACCTTCATGCCGGCAACCAGGGTTCCCTGATAAAGATCAGAATCTTCGAAATCTCCATCCTGATCAAGAGCAGCACCAGTGTAGGTAACAGTACCCAGAGTACCCTTGCCGTAGTTGGCGGCATTCTGCATATAAGAAGCGGTTGCCTTGACATAAAAGGGATTCAGGTCAAAGCTTGCGCCTATGCCCACCAGATAGCTGTCAATGTCTTCGCTTCCGACACCATCAGCCTCAAGTTCATAAGTCTGGAAACCCACAACTGGCCGGATATTGACCAGGTCAGTACGGAACACGTAAGCTGCCTCAATGCGCGGCAGGCTGAAATCCGTATCTGTGGCTGCGCCCAAACGGGTCGAGAAATCATCAGCATCCTTGTGCTGCTCGATAAAGGCAATATCCAGATCCCCGAACATCAGCTTGATCTGCGGCTGCCGGCCGATATAGGGAAGACCGGCCAGAAGCATGTTGCCACTTCCCATATCGCCAATATCTGCAGACATCTTGGAATAACCCAGATAGGTGCCCGGGGTGTAGTCCTTACCCATGAGCAGTTTGCCGGCACCAAAATCCCAGACGCCATAGGCCAGGCGGAGGTAATCATCATCGTTGTTCCCATCTTCACGGGTGGCATCCCTAAGCCCTAATTGGAACACTCCGTAAAATTTTTCCGAAACCACTGCCTTGGCGGTAAAGGTGCTGTTGCCGTCCAGGCCCATGAGAAACCCGGAGTCATCATCCCAGTCATTGCCAATGGAACCATCCATGTAAGGACCGCCGACATACTCCTCATCCACATCAAAATAACCCGCATGGGTGCGGATGCTGGCGCCGAAATCCCATTGAACGGCCATTGCCGGGGCGGCTGAAAAGCCTAACACCAGTAATACCAGTGAGTCTCCACCCGCATAGCGGGTGGCCTCAGGTAGCCCCCTAAAAGGGGGCTTGAATTGGGGAAGCCCTTTGAGTTTATTGGTTACTCAAAATCA
>NZ_JBSRLA010000078.1:0-13736 GCF_055149105.1 Desulfosalsimonas sp.
AGGCTTGCGCGATTCCGAAGAATGCAGCGTACTTATCCGTACGTGAAATTCTGAGGAATCGCGCGTAACGCAGATATTGGACTTTTTACGGCGCCATCAAAGGTGAAACGCGGGTTTTTTTACTGCGTTGCTTTGATTTCTTCGTCTGTCAGGTAACAGGCCGGGTCCGGGGCCCAGACATCACCGGTGACCGCCTCGGCGCGCACCCGGAAATTGCCGCCGCAGATGTCAAGCCACCGGCATTGGGCACACCGTCCTTTAACATGGTTTTTCTTTTCCTTGAGCTTTGCCAGCAGGGGGTCTGCACCGGTGTCGGTCCAGATTTCGGAAAAGGGCCGCTGCCGGACGTTGCCGAAGCTGTGATGCCGCCAAAACTGGTCTGCGTGCACCTCACCGTCCCAGCTGATGCACCCGATGCCCCGGCCCGAGTTGTTGCCCTCGTTCATCTGCAGCAGGTCCAGGACTTCGGCGGCCCGCTCGGGGTTTTCGCGCAGCATGCGAAGATATACATATGGGCCGTCTGCGTGGTTGTCCACGGTGAGCACTTCCTTGGGCTTGCCCCGGTCATGCAGATCTTTTGTGCGGTCCATGATCAGATCCAGGAGCCGGCGGGTTTCTTCGTGGCTGACATCGTCGTTGACAAGCGTGGAGCCCCGTCCGGCATAGACGAGGTGATAAAAGCAGATCCGGGGAATGTCCATTTCCTCGAGCAGATCAAACAGGGCCGGGATTTCCTCTGCGTTAAACCGGTTGATGGTAAAGCGCAGCCCCACCTTGATGCCGGCCTGCTTTGCATTGCGGATACCTTCAAGGGCCTGATCAAAAGCACCGTCCACACCCCGGAAACGGTCATTGATATCCCGGCTGCCGTCCAAGCTGATGCCCACGTAGGAAAGGCCGATGTCTTTTAAAATCCCGGCGGTTTTTGCGTCAATCAGGGTTCCGTTCGTGGAAATGACCGCGCGCATGCCCTTTTCCACCGCGTATTGCGCCAGTTCCGGCATGTCCTTGCGCATCAGGGGCTCGCCGCCGGAAAACAGCAGCACCGGCACCCCCATGCCTGCCAGATCGTCTATTAAGGCTTTGCCTTCGTCGGTGGTCAGTTCATTGTCCTGCTGTCTGGCCTTGGCATGGGCATAGCAGTGGATGCATTTGAGATTGCATCGCTGGGTGATGTTCCAGACCACCACCGGGCGCTTGTCAATTGAGAACTGAAGCAGATGTGAGGGCAGCTGCCCGGACTGGCGGCCGTAGCGAAGCGCGTCAGACGGCTCCACCGTGCCGCAGTAAAGCTTGGAAATTCCGATCATGGATGCCTCGTTTCCGATTTATTCCACCCGGTCTTCCTTGTGTATGGATTCCGGGGTGAGGTTGTGTTTGGCAAACTCGGTTTTAATCAGATTGTCCAGAAACGCTTCGGGCTGTTCCAAGGCGTAGCCGGGAATAAAAAAACGATTTTTTCCGGTTTTGTCCCGAACCAGTTTCAGGCCGTATTCAAAATCACCGGATAATTTACGATAGATCTGGTCAATATTCAACGATTCATTTGTCATTTTCTCGGAAATGGAGTCAATGGCATCTTCTTCAAATACAATATTGACATCATGGCGATTGTAAAAATCAATTTCGATTTTCTTGATCCGGTCGTAGAAATTCTTTATCCGGCCAATGGCCGTGCCGATTTCCACCACGTAATTCCAGTAATAATCGGCAATGGCCGCGATTCTGGATTCAGAAAGCGGCAGGCCGTATTGTTCAGTCAGTTTTTTGCGGTTTTTGCGGATATAATCAACGATATGGCCGCGGTTTTGTTCGGCAACACGGACAAACTCGGCTTCCTGTCTGGCGCTGTCGCCGCCGGGCCCCATGGTTTTCAGGGTTTTTTCCGGGTTTTGAATGGCTTCGGGTGTCACCGGAAACCGCCGCACGTTCATGGACGGCAGGCGGGTCTCAAACGGAATCAAAGCCTGCTCAATAACGCTGACCAGTCCCCGGGCGCCGGTGTTTTCATCATAGGCCCGCCCGGACAGCAATTCCAGGACCTCGTCTGAGAACCGCACGTCAATGCCGTAGGTGGCAAAATCAAGCCGCTTGCTCAAGATAACCGGGTTATTGGGGTTTTGGAGGATATCGAGCAGATCTTTCCGGGTCAGGCGTTCAAATACCGAGCGCACCGGAAGCCGGCCGATAAATTCGGATTCAAATCCGTATTCCACCAGATCCTCGGACTTCACAAAGCAAAGAAGGGATGTGGGTTCCCGGGAGCTGTCGATTTTTGCACCAAACCCGATGGATTGTTGAGTGGTGCGGTTTTTGATGATTTCGGGCAGTTCGGAAAACGCCCCGCTGACAATAAAAAGGATGTTTTTGGTGTTAACGGATCGCTTCTCTCTTTTGCCGGTTTTGCGGAACTGCTCGACTTCCTGGATCATGGAGATGGGATCATGCGGGACTTTCATCTCCACTTCGGTTTCCTCCATGGGCTTTAAAAGGGCCCGCTGAACGCCGCTTCGCGACACATCCGTGCCAAAATGCTGGCGGCTTCCGGCGATTTTGTCGATTTCGTCAATGTAGACGATGCCGTACTGGGCCCGCTCAATGTCATTGTCGCTTTCGCGGACCAGGTCGCGCACCATGTCTTCCACGTCACCGCCCACGTAGCCGGTTTCGCTGAACTTGGTGGCATCTGCCTTGACAAAGGGCACCCCGATTTTTTTGGCAATCAGCTTGATCATGTAGGTTTTGCCAACACCCGTGGGACCGATCATGACAATGTTGTTTTTGATCCGGCCTTCAAATTCGTCCTGGGTGCCGGTCCGGCGCTGGTGCTCGATGCGGTTGAAATGCGTGCAGACCTTGGTGGCAAGGGTCTGCTTGGCGCTGTCCTGCTTGATAATGTACTGATCCAGATACCCGATGAGTTCTTCGGGTTTTAGGTCAAAACGGATGCCATCGGCATTTGCGCCCCTGTCTGCAGAATCTTCCGGGGATTGTTCATCCGGTACCACCACAGGTGAGACGATCTTGACCTGGTTTCCATATTTTTTAGAAAGAAAATCAGATACTTCCTTTTCTATTTCCCTGGGGTCCGGGGTGTGTGCATCTTTCATATTCATTTCATCCTGATAATTCAAACTATTGATATTCAGTGGTTATTTTCGATGGTTACACTATAATCACTTGCCCGGCAAATGCAAGGCTTGCCCGTACAGGGTGTGAAACCCGGAGCTCGTAAAAAATTGCCACATGGAAAAAAATTTATCGTTGGACAAAGCAAACAGGGTTTCTTATATTAAACACAGGTTTTTTTTCAAACTTAACGGACAAGGAGGGACCATGAGTGAGAGCGTGTACAAATTTATCGAATTGGTCGGCACAAGCCCCACATCCTGGGAGGAGGCAGTGAAAAACGCAGTTGAAACAGCTTCCAAATCCCTGCGGGATACCCGCGTGGCCGAGGTCAAGGACCTGGATGTCAAAATCGAGGGAGGAAAGGTGGCATTTTTTCGTGCAGTGGTGAAACTCTCCTTTAAATACCAGACAGGTGACGCCTAAGCCATGATGTTTATCATGGTCACTGCCCTGATTCCGGGGAGATAACAGGGTCGCTGTCCCCGGCCATCAGGTGAAACAATTGCTGAACAAATTTGCCGGACACCACGTCCGGCAAATTGATTTCCGGGGGAGTGTAGGGCGTGGTGTCTTCAAGAAAGACTTCCAGAAGCTCGTGGGAGAGCACCATAAGCTGCCATGCGGAGTTTTTGGTCATTTCCCGGGGTGTGCGGTCAAATACCCGGCACTGGGCCGGCCTGAACGCGTAAAGCAGGCAAACATCGTTGTCAAGAAGCGGGCAGGGCGGTTGTTTTTCCGGATTCCCGGCTTCTGAAGGCGTGTTTGCGGCCATGGCCCGGTCAATGGCCTGCCGGCGAAGGGTGCTGCTGAGCTCGGTGTTGATTCCGAGTTGCAGGTAAACAGCCTCTGCAAGGGACATGGTAACCAAGGAAAAGCAGCATTGGCAATGGTCTTTTCCGCAGCGGGCCGCATTTTCCGGGATATCTGCCTCGGCCCCGGCCAGGGCGGCTTTTGTCTGGTCATAATAAGGCTGGAGATCCACCTTGTAATCCGGGGCCAAAGACGGTTCCACGGATATTTTATAAGGCTTTTCCTTTTTCCAGTACTGGTGCAGAAACCGTTTCTGGGGCTGTTCCGTTGGCTGGGAACGAATGCCGCGCATTTTTCGGGCCGCGCTTTTGGTGTCATAGCCTTTGCGCAGCAGATAGGCATACACAATCGTGCCGGTCCGGCCGATGCCAAAGCGGCAGTGAACCAGTACTTTTTTACCCAGGTAAATGCATTCATCAAGCCAGTCCAGGGCCTTTTCCAGTTCCTTGATTTCCGGAAACCCCTCATCCAGCACAGGCAGGTAATATACTTCAAATCCCTGCTGCTCTTCTAATGCAACCAGTTCCTTTATTTCCATGCACAGGTTCATAATACCCCGGATGCCCTGGTGTTTGATGCTGTCGAGCTCTGCAATGGACATGGGGGCATGCCCCACTGCCAGCTGAGGTGTCACCCAGGTCAAAGGGTAAATGGGATCACCTTTTTTCTTGGACGGGAAAAATATCATGGGTTTCCTGTATGATTTCTCTGGCAAGGGTTTGAATCTGTTGTTGGTCTTCCAGCCGCATGTCGAGCATGACGGTTTTGCCCAGCACAATGCCGAGCACCACCAGCCCGTTTCCGGTATCATCCATGGATTTGCGGTCAAATTCAGCTTCCAGCAGATCTGCTGTGGTGTGTACCGCAAACCCGAAATGTTCAAGGATGGTTTGAATCAGATAAATGCGCATGTCCCGCTGCTCCGGGCTGCCGCCGCCGCCTTTGAAGCTGAAATGAATGTAGTTCTGCTCCGGGAGCGTTCCCTGAACTGAATCCAGTACGGCAAAATGATACCCGAACCGAAGCAGGGCATGCAGATATTCCCGGTCCAGGATGCCATAGCTGCTAAAAAGGGTGGATTTCTCAACATCCACGAAATCCGCCGAGCTTTTGTAATAGGCATCCCAGTCATAGTGCAGAATGCCGCTGTTCCATTGCACTGCCGGTGATCCCAGGCCGGCAAACACCTGCTGCATGGGCCGGCTCTCAATGTGTTTCAGGGAAACGGAATTCTGTCCGGCCGCCTCCGGGGAAAGCCCCTTGTGCACATCAAGCACATGCATCACCAGGGGCAGGCCGGAGTCCAGGCGTTTTGCGCCGTAGCGGTCCAGCCCTCGCCGGCCCACCAGGGAAAACATCTCCCGAACCCCGGCTTCATGCACATACCGGACAATATCATGAAGGCTCCGGCAGGATTCAATGGTAAAATCCGGGCTTTCAGAATTCGGAAGCGTGAGGGGGGAGACATATTTCAATGCATCTGCCAGTTTTTGAATTACCGGTGTTTCCGGGGCACCGGATGCTGTGCTGCCGGGTTTTGCCCGGAAAAATGTGCCGGCGAGAACTTTTCCGGAATTGCCGTCAATGCTGACATCCTGCTGGTTTTCCAGGCTATCGGCTGCGCCGCGGGCGTTGCAGATTACCGGAATGCCGGCTTCCCGGGCCACGGAAGCAAAATGGCAGGCCGGGCTTCCCTTTTCCGCCACCACTGCCCGGACCCGGTTTAAGACCAGGGTGAGTTCCGGCGGCAGCTCATCAGTCACCAAAACGGCCTGGTCCGGGATATCGGATATAAATTTCAGATCATTTAGCTTATACACCCGCCCGGCGGTCTGGCCGGAGCTGACCCACTGCCCTGTTATCAAAACCGCACTTTCCGGGTAATCCGGATGACTGTCGGGCTCATCTGCAACCGGCATTCCCAGGGGCCTGGACTGGAGAATGTAAAGCTTGCCCGAGGCGTCCAAAAGCCATTCCACATCCTGGGGCACCCGGCCTGCGGCATCCTCGAGTTTCATGCCCAGGGAAAACAGGTTTTCCAGGGTATCCGGGCCAAGAAAGTCTTTGGGCGCCACTTTCCCAACCCGGCGGCTTTGACGGTCAAAATCCGCCCGGCCCTGGTACTGCCCGCCGTCAGCCAGTTTCTCCCCGCTGCCCAGGACCATGTAGGATACAGCCAGTTCCGGCTGATGGGGGTCGCGTGTGTAGAGGATCCCGCTGATTTTGGCTGCAATGGTGGGCATGACCAGCACGGCCATGGGTGTCATTTGATCGGTAAAACCCTGGCGCATCCGGTAATGGATGGCATGGGGGCTGTATTTGCTGGCCGCCACCTGCTTGTAGGCTGCAAACCAATTTTCCAGGCCCACGTTTAAACAGGTTTTAAACTGTCCGGCAAAAGAGGCCTGCAGATCTTCTCCCACGGCACTGCTGCGCAAAGCCAGAGGTGCGTTTTCAAGGCCAAGGCGTTTTATGCCGTCTAAAAATTCGTTTTCAAGCTCGGCCGGCACTTGCGCTTCTGTGACGGCAAACTGGAGGATCTGGCTGATTTCGTTTATTTCCGAATGATTGTTTGGCCCGATGTGCGCCAGCTGTCTCTGAATCCAGGCAGTAAGGTCATTGGCCGCCAGCAGGCGGTAAAACGCCCTTGTGGTCATCACCATCCCTGAAGGAACGGGAATGTCAAAATCCCGGATCAGCCGGGAAAGCGGCGCTGCCTTTCCGCCAGCCAGGGATTCGGACAATTCCTGGTCCAGTCCCAGCACGTAAGGGGGTTCGGTTTTTGGATCATCTTCGGCCAGGGCCATGTGCGCATAAAAGGCGTATTTGCGGTGATAATTGCGCAAAAGCGCGTATTTCACCGGATTAAACCGCACAAGCGCCTCGATCAGGGTCTGGATCTCATAATCCAGAAGACCCAGCACATGACGAATGTATTCAATGTCGCAGGGGCTGTTTTTTTGCCGGATTTCCTCCAACTGCGAAATGAGCTCCAGGGCCCTGCGGTCACCGGCCCGCAGGTGCTGGAATGCAGCGTATTTCTTGCGGACCAGCGATCCGGGAAAACAGGTTTTCAAAAACCAGTTTTCCAGCAAATGGCGCGCCTGTGAGCCAATCCGCCGGGCCCGGCTCAATGGGATGGGTCCGGCTGTGGTTTCCTGGATTTTTTTGGACATCAGGCAGAGGCTTCCCGGCTTTCTATAATGCCGGCAATTTTTTCTTCAAGTTCATTTTTGTCAATGGGCTTGACCAGATATTCCCGGGCGCCGTAGCCCATGGCTTCCTTGGCGGTTTCCAGGGTGGGATAGCCCGTGAGCATCACCACATCGGTATCCGGACGTTCTTGTTTGATCTGCCGCAGGACCTCCACGCCGCTGATTTTTTTCAGCTTGATATCCAGAATGGCAATATCCACATTTTGATCGCGTACGTGGGCCAGGGCGTCGCGCTCTTCTGTGAAAACCGAAACCGAATGTCCTTTGCGTTCAAGGATGCGTTTGATCATGGCGCCGGCATCCTCCACATCGTCCAGGACCATAATGCTGCTCATCTCATACCTCCGAAATCATCAGGTTTGTCGTGTTTTTGGGGGCAGGCCGAGTTCCTCGCACTCTTCTTCCGGAAGTTCCATCTGCCAGAGGGGCAGTTCCACGAGAAATACAGTTCCGGGGCCGGTGCAGGAATCGGAATTTTCCATCTCCTGGAGATATTCTTTGGGCGCCGGGCTCAATACATTGATCCGGCCGCCGTGATTCTGAATAATGCCAAAAGTCACAGACAGGCCCAGGCCGGTGCCCTTGCCGACCGGCTTGGTGGAAAAAAACGGGTCAAAGATTTTGTTTAAATTTTCCTGCTTGATGCCCGTGCCTGTGTCGGTGACGGTAAGGGCCACACGCCGCCGGTGGGCACAAAGCTTGGTTGTAATCCGGATGCAGCCGTCATGCTCGATGGCATCCAGGGCGTTGTTTAAAAGGTTTAACCAGACCTGCTTGAGCTTGTCCTTGTCTCCCTCGATTTCAGGGATGTTGGGATCCAGGTCATGGAAAATCCGGACCCGGTTTAAGCTGAAAGTGTGCTCCACCAGGGAGATGACCTCTTGTATGGATTCATTGATGTCCACATCCGTGCGTGTGGTCTGGCTCTGTCTGGAAAAGCCGAGCAGGTCCGAGACAATACTGCTGCAGATCTTGGTCTGCTTTTCAATGATTTTCAGATCCGCCGCCATCTGGCTGTCTGCGTCCACGTCTTCGAGCAGCATCTGCGCATAGCCCAGAATAATGCCCAAAGGCGTGTTGATTTCATGGGCAACTCCGCCGGCCAGCCGGCCCAGATCCTCCATTTTCTGGGACTGCACCAGGCGATCCTGGTACTGCTTGATCACCGTAATGTCTCTGGCGGTCAGCAATAGCCCGGAAATCCGGCCCTCGGCGTACACCGGAACCTTTAAAATATGAAACCATATGACCATGTCCCCCTGTTTGACGCTGATTTCCTTGGACATGGGTTTTCCGGTCTGAAGGATCTGCCTGTCTTCATGGTAATTCTGATCCGCCTGGGATTCACTGAAAATATCAAAGTCGGTTTTTCCCACAATATCGGATTCATTTAACTGAAAATAAGAGCAGAAAGCCTTGTTTGCCGCCCGGTACACCAGTTTTTCATCCTGCAGGGCCACCATGTCGGGAGTCACATCCAGGGTTGTGCGCAGCAGTTCCTTTTGCCTGGAAAGTGCCTTTTCCGCATTGCGGGCCTGGTCAATGCGCTCCTGCAGGGTCATGGCCATGTAATCAAAGGCTTCTGCCAGTTCCTGGATCTCGTCTCCTGCATTCTGCTGATAAACCGGGCAGTTCAGGCAGTTTAAATCACCCTGGGCATCCTGCTTTAAATGATAGGAAGGACAAAGGGTGCCTGTGATATACCAGCATCTGCGCCGGGTATCCCCGTAGGCGGGGCAGGAGCGTGCCTGACACTTGTTGATTTGCCAGCATTGACGCTTGGGCTCTGTGGCGGACTGGACTTCGAGATTGCCTTTGATGACTTCGTTGGCCGATTCCGTGAGGCATTTGATCCGGTTGGTAAATTTTGAGGAAAACCACAGCACCAGTATGATGGCGCCAATGGTGACCGCAGCCGTGAGCCCAAAAATCCAGAGACGCAGCCGGTTGATCATGGCTTCCAGCCGCTGTCTGTGCATGCCGATGCGTACCGTGCCGATCCGCTCCTGCTGGATTTCCACGGGCTGGACAAAATCGTAGATTTTTCCTTCATTGGTCAGCAGAAGCATGCTTGTGACATTGTTTGGCCGGTTTTCCGGGTAGATGCTTAACAATTCCACCGGAAACCCCTGCTCAAAGGTATGCACCAGCACCCGGCCGGCCGGATTCAGGACAAACGCATAAGCAAGGTCTGAATTGGCATCCTTTAATTCATCCACCAGGTTTTTGAGACGCAGAAAATCCCGGGTCAGCAGGGCTTCATCAGATCTGTAGGCAAGGTTGGCGGCCAGCACCTTGCCGCGTTCCTTGTTTTCCCGTATGAGTTCACCAGAGGCAATATGGGTACCGATAATGCCCAGAATCAGGCCCAGACAAAGGACAACAGCCGATAGTCCCAACAGCAGTTTGCTCTTGATTTTCAGGCGCTGAAAGGAGAATGGCAGCTTATTCATATGCGTTTTCCCCGATTTTTTCCAAAAGCCTGCGGATGGCGTCAAAGTCGGTATCCTGCGCCGGGATTACCGCCTCAAAATGCGCCTTTTGAAGGATAGTTCGGTGATCGGCATTATCGGGGTCCAGTTCCAGCAGCGCCTGCTTGATTTTGTCCACCACTTCGGATTCCAGATCTTTTCTTGCGGCATACACCCAGCTCGGAAATGCCCGGGTTTGATCCAGTACGCGGATGGCCGACGGATCCACCCGGTCTTTGACCAGTTCAAGGGTGCCTTCACGGATGGAGCCGATATCGGCCTGGCCCAGGTAAACGGCCTGGACCACGGTTTCCTGTTTGCCGCCGGGACCGGGTGCAAATGATATGCGCTGGAAATCGGATTTGGAGATGCCGTTTTCCAGGAAATGATCCAGGGCAAACAAATAGCCGGCTGCAGATGACCGGTCCACGGCCATCCATCTTTTTCCCCGGCAGTCCTGCAGGGTTTCAATGGCCTTGTTGTCTGCCCGGCAGATGATCTGGCCCCTGAAGGTGGGGGTCTGGTTTTTCTCCACGATCCGGGCAAAGGCCCGGGCCTGGCCGCGGTCGGCAATGCGGGTATAAACCAGGGGATTGGAAAATGAGATGTCGATTTGCCCGGACCGGACCATTTGCATATGCTCTTCAAATGTGTCCGGAAAAACCTGCCGGATGGCCAGATCTGTTTTTTCGGCAAGATATTGCACCAGATGGTGATGTCTGGCAAAGGAGACCCTGTGGGAGTATTGCGGCAGGCATGCATAGGTCAGCGAATCAAACTCCGTGGGTGTCTGGATTTGTTTGCGCTGGCTCAGATCGACTTTTTTGACGTCATCTCCCTGATCGCATGCAAACAGAAAGCATCCGGTGACCAAAATGACCCAGACAAGAATACCGGCCGGCAATGAAAATCGTGGTTTCATTTTTTTGATGTTAGCATTGAAAGACAGAAAGTCAAGCAGACAGGGCATGGATTAGCGCTTGTGTCAATTTCCGGGCTTGCATTTTCCAATTATAATTGTGAATGGTTTGAATTGTTTTTTAAGGAAAAACCATTGTCCGCTCTTTTCCGGATGTGATATGTATCGGCGCAATTGTTCTGCTGTTCTGAAAATCCGCTGATCTGCGGCCGGTATCCGAATAAGGAGAAACAGCCATGGTGCAAAGCCCTTTAAAACTGATTTCCTGGAACGTCAACGGCCTTCGGGCGGTCATGAAAAAAGATTTCCTGCAATCCATCGACAAGCTCGATGCCGACATCGTGGCTCTCCAGGAAACCAAGATCCAGCAGGATCAGCTCACCGAACCCATGCGACAGGTAAGGGATTACGATGCCTGTTTCAGCCACGCAACAGTGAAAAAAGGCTACAGCGGCGTGGCCACCTATACACGGATCACACCGGAACACGTGGGCTACGGCATCGGCGAGCCGCGCTTTGACAATGAGGGGCGCATTATAGAAATGGATCTGGGAGATATTGTCTTTTTTAATGTCTATTTTCCCAACGGCCAGATGAGCGATGAGCGGCTGCAGTACAAGCTTGATTTTTACGATGCGTTTTTTGATCATGCCGATGATTTGCGCAAACAGGGCAAAAGCCTCATTGTGGCCGGTGATTTTAACACCGCCCACAATGAAATTGACCTGAAAAACCCCAAATCCAATGCCAACCGCTCGGGTTTTCTGCGCATTGAGCGCGACTGGCTCGACCATATCGAGCAACGGGGCTATGTGGATACCTTTCGGGCCCTTTACCCGGATACAGTAAAGTACTCCTGGTGGACCTACCGGTTCAATGCCCGCCAAAACAACGCAGGATGGCGTATCGATTACTTTTTCGTCTCAAAAGACCTGTTTGACAGCGGCCGGATTGCAGAGGCGTTTATCGACAACGACATCCACGGCTCGGATCACTGCCCGGTGGGCATTGTATTAAATCCGTCTTGATTCCACGGGGGATGGCGTCGGGGCGGGGGAGCTGTTAAAAGCCGGTGAACAGAAAATCTATGGCCGCAATGATCTCATCGCGTTTATATTCAAGGGTGCCAACTTTTTTACCCATTGATTGAACGGATATGCCAGCCAATTCAGCAGTCGACATGAAGACCGCAGTTTCATTGACTGTAAATTCAGGGTTGAGATGCCTGATCGGTTTTTCTGCGTATGCCGCAGTTAAAAGTGGCACAACTACGCGCGTTGACAATGTATCAAGCAATTCAGCCTGCACATCGAGCAGATAAGGGATTGCCTGATTGGTTTCCGGGTTGGGATTTTCATACACATCGAACTGTGTCATCAGAATTTTCTCAAGTCTTCGCTGAAGATGCCTTTTTCCCGGATTCGATGATTATAGGCTGCAATCGCATCCTGGTTCTCTTCTCTCCATTCACGGCGTTTTGCTTCGGCTATTATCTCTATAAGGCGTTTTTCAAGAGCATTTGAAAGATTTATATGGTGCTCTTTTGCCTGCCTGAGAAGGTCACTATTGATGCTCAGATTGGTCGCTTTTTTGGGAGCTCGGGAATTGTAGAGATCAACTTTCATATGTGTTCCTTTGATGCGCATTGTTTATGCTCATACCCTACGCATATAAACAAGTCCTGTCAATTTTTTTCTCTGCCAAACTTGATGGAATTGCAACAAGCAGTTTATCCCAATACAGCGGTATTTTTGCAGAAAGGAAATCCATAAGCGCCTTGGCTGATCGGCGGCACGCAAAAGCGAGTTTCCTCGCTTCAGGAGCCTTCTGAAGCCTCAATTTCCGCTCGGTAACCCGCTTTTCCGCACCGCCGTCAGGGAAACGAAGTACAATTTCGGTATAGCGTAAAAAAGGGACTTCCCTGGAAGTGCGAAAACGGATATCACCGCCAACCAATAAAGAAATAACTTCTTGATTTTACTTAACACTTAATCACTTAAAACTTAACACTGCCTGTAAAAAAGATTTTTTACAGGCTTATCAAGTTTACAAATAAGAAAGGCGGCCTTTTTTGGGGCCGCCTTAACTTATTGATTTTATTGGTGCCGAGGGGCGGATTTGAACCACCGACACGGGGATTTTCAGTCACCTGCTCTACCGACTGAGCTACCTCGGCGTAAATTTTTAAAAAATGTATAGGCAATGTGGTAAAACCTGTCAAGGACTTTTTTGAAGATCCCCGAAAACGTACTGAACCAGGGTGCAGGCGGAAATGGCGGCGGTTTCGGCCCGAAGGATACGGCATCCCATTGAAACCGCACAAAATCCCGCAGCTTCAGCATCCGCGGCTTCATTTTCCGAAAACCCGCCCTCCGGGCCCAGCAGCAGCAATATCGAGCCCGGCCCGTCCTCTGCGGGGGCGGCCAGGGGAGCCCGGGCCTGTTCCCAGAAAAAAAGTCCGGCATCCACGGTTGCCCCCAAAGCCAGGACCTCGGAAAAATCCATCACCGGTGCAATGTCGGGCACCACGCTTCGGCCGCACTGCTTAATGGCTTCCAGGGAAATGGCCTGCCACCGCTCCATGCGCTTTTTCAACCGACGGGCATCGGGCCGGGCAACGGTTCTGCGGGTGATCATGGGAATCCACCGGGTCACCCCGAGTTCGGTGAGATGCCGCACAAGATCATCCATTTTTTTGTCTTTTAAAAAGCCCTGGGCCACAATAAGGTCCAGGGGCGATTCGTTGCCGGCTTCAATCCGGTTTTCGATCACCACCCGCACGGTGTTTTCTTCTATTGAAATGATGCGGGCATCGCAGATCCGGCCGGCCCCGTCTGTGACCCGGATGCGGTCTCCGGCTGACAGGCGCAGCACGGTTTTCAGGTGACGGGCCTCTTTTCCGGTAATGCAGGGCTCCGGGCGATCCAGTTCCGACGGGTTTACGTAGAATCGTCTCATGTTCTATGGCTGTGTTTTATATAGTGCCTGAACGAAAACTAGGTTTTCGTTCAGGAAATCCGAAATCCGAAGCTCGAAATCCGAAACAATGACCAAAACCCTAAATGCATCAATGACAGAAACACCCTGTTTTTTTAAGCTGTTGGTTTTTATCATTTGAACATTCGATATTCGTATTTGTTTCGGATTTCGGATTTCGATATTCGGGTTTTGGCTGAACAGGGTTTTCGT
>NZ_JBSRLA010000079.1:0-13687 GCF_055149105.1 Desulfosalsimonas sp.
AATCGTGATCCCGCGGGCCTTTTCCTCAGGCGCCTTGTCAATCTTGTCAAACGGAATAAACTCCGCCCAGCCACGCAGTCCGCAATGCTTGGTGATCGCAGCGGTCAATGTCGTCTTGCCATGGTCAATATGACCGATCGTTCCCACGTTTACATGCGGCTTGTTCCGCTCAAACTTCTGCTTTGCCATTTTCCACCCTCTTGCTCAAACGGGTTTGCCATTGAAATAAATCTGAATCATCTGCAATCAGATACTTTGCCCATCCAAAAGGGGAAAACTGGATGGGCAAGGAATATCAAAACCAAAATATCTTCGGCTACCACCGGTAATGGGCAAAGGCCTTGTTGGCCTCGGCCATGCGGTGTGTATCCTCGCGCTTCTTAACCGAAGCGCCCCTTTGCTGGGCGGCATCCATAAACTCACCGGCCAGTTTCCTGGCCATGCCTTTTTCCGGCCGCTTTTCCGCATAAGTGAGTATCCACCGGATGGCCAGGGCGGTCTGGCGCAATGGCCGGACCTCTGTGGGCACCTGGTATGTGGACCCCCCAACGCGCCGGGACTTGACTTCGAGCTGGGGCTTTACATTGCCCAGTGCCTGCTCAAAAATCTTTAAGGCCGGCTCATTCATCCGCTTTTCAATAATATCAAAAGCTTCATATATCAGTGACTGGGCCGTGCTCTTTTTCCCGTCTTTCATTACGGAATTGACAAACCGGGATACGAGCGGACTTTTGTACTTGTAATCCGGAATAACTTTTCTTTCAGGGATTTCTCTTCTTCTCGGCATTGCCTACACCATTTTTTTTCAGATACAAGTTGCGCCCCGGATATAACGTTACTTGGGACGTTTGGCTCCGTACTTGGACCGACCCTGCTTCCGGTCAGCCACTCCAAGCGTATCCAGGGTACCGCGAACAATGTGATACCGGACACCGGGAAGGTCCTTGACCCGGCCCCCGCGCACGAGAACCACCGAGTGTTCCTGGAGATTATGTCCGATGCCGGGGATATACGCGGAAACCTCCACCCCTGTTGTCAGACGAACCCTTGCCACCTTTCGCAGGGCGGAATTTGGCTTTTTGGGCGTGGCCGTATAAACTCTGACACACACACCGCGCTTTTGCGGCGAAGCTTTAAGCGCAGGCGCACCCTTTTTCTTCTGAATCTGCTTGCGGCCCTTGCGAACCAGCTGATTAATCGTCGGCATGCTATCCCCTATCCATTACAAATCATTCATATATTCACAATGTTTATAGTGCTAAGCTAAAATAACAAACAATACCCTTAAATCATGGTGGTGTCAAGCTTTTTTCTTTTACCTGCCGGCACCCTTTTAACCGCCCCGCACACAACCGGATACGGCCGGACACCGCTGCTTAGTATTCAGCGGCGATATCAGGCCGCCCGTATTCCGTCCGGCCAGTGCCTGCGGGGATCAGCCGGCCCATGATCACGTTTTCCTTCAGCCCGCGCAGGCCGTCATATGCACCTGCGATGCTGGCATCTGTCAGCACCTTGGTGGTCTCCTGAAACGAGGCTGCGGAGATAAAGCTGTCTGTGGACAGAGAGGCTTTTGTAATCCCCAGAATAAGCGGCTCGCCCACGGCCGGGGTCCCGCCCTGCTCCACCACCGCCTGGTTGGTTTCCTCAAATTCGATTCTGTCCACCTGTTCCTCGGGAATAAAAGCAGTGTCGCCAACGGTCTGAATTTTGACCCGGCGCATCATCTGCCGCACGATCACCTCGATATGCTTGTCATTGATGCGAACGCCCTGGAGTCTGTAGACTTCCTGAACCCCGTTTAACAGGTAACGGGCCAGCTCGACTTCGCCTTTGATGCTCAGAATGTCCTGCGGGTTGGGGCTGCCTGCGGTGAGCGGTTCTCCGGCCTTGACATAGTCGCCGTCATAGACGCTGATGTGCCGGCCGCGCGGAATCAGGTATTCCTTCTTTTCACCGGCATCCACCGGGGTGACAGTCAGCCGTTGTTTTCCCTTCTTTGTGGCCTTGGCAATGGCCACAAAGCCGTCGATCTCCGAGAGCACCGCTGCCTCCTTGGGCTTGCGGACCTCGAAGAGTTCGGCCACACGCGGCAGACCACCTGTAATGTCCTTGGTCTTGGTGGTTTCCCGGGGAATTTTTCCGATGATGTCGCCGGCCCGCACGTGATCGTGCTCTTCGACCATTAAAATGGTGTTGACCGGCAAAACATATCTCGCCGGTCCGGAGCCCGGGATATTGGCGGTTTTGCCTTCCTTGTCCTTGATGGAAATCCTGGGCCGGGCGTCCATTCCCTTTGATTCCACCACAGTAAGGCTCGATTTGCCGGTCACCGGGTCCACCCGTTCCTGCAGGGTCCGGCCGATCACCAGGTCCCCGAATTTGACCTTTCCTTCCACTGCGGTGATGATCGGCGTGGTGAACGGATCCCAGGAAGCCAGCAGCTGACCTGCTTCCACCCGCTGGCCGTCCTCGACCAGGATGTCTGCGCCGTAAATCACCGGACACCGCTCCAGTTCCCTGCCGGAATCCGAAACAACGGAGAACTCGCCACCCCTGCGGTTCATGACAATTTTGCGGTTTTCCGCATTCACAGCCACATTAAGCTTGTTGTACTTGACAATCCCCTGCACCCGGGCCCGGATTTCAGCTTCCTCCACCCGCCGGCTGGCAGTACCGCCGATGTGAAAGGTTCTCATGGTCAGCTGGGTGCCGGGTTCGCCAATGGACTGGGCGGCAATGATGCCAACCGTCTGGCCGATTTCCACAAACCCGCCATGGGCAAGATCCCGGCCGTAGCACATGGCACAAACCCCGAACCGGGAACGGCAGGTCAGCACCGAACGGATTTTCACGCTGGTAACCCCGGCCTGGCTGATGCGGGCAACACCGGATTCATCGATCTCATCACCCCGGCGGATCAGCACCTCGTCGGTGAACGGATCCTGGACGTCTTCTAAGGCAATGCGGCCCAGCACCCGCTCTTCAAGGGGCTGGATCACTTCTCCGCCTTCAAGGAGGGCCTCGACCTCAATGCCCATTACCGTGCCGCAGTCATGCTCCATAACAGTGCAGTCCTGGGCCACATCTGCCAGGCGGCGGGTCAGGTATCCGGAGTTGGCGGTTTTCAGCGCCGTATCCGCAAGTCCTTTACGGGCCCCGTGGGTGGAAATAAAATACTGGAGCACGGAAAGTCCTTCACGGAAATTGGCGGTAATGGGCGTTTCAATGATCTCGCCGGATGGTTTTGCCATCAGGCCCCGCATGCCAGCCAGCTGCCGCATCTGGTCCTTGCTGCCGCGGGCGCCGGAATCAGCCATCATAAAAATCGGGTTGACCGTCTCTCCACCGGTCTTGTCGCTCATGTCGGCAAGCCGCTTATCATCGACCTGAGCTGCATCCTTCTGCAGATCAGTCATGATATAAGGCTTTTCCATTGCCTCCATCATCTTGTTGGCGATCTCGTCGGTGGCACGGGCCCAGATGTCAACAACCTTGTTGTATTTCTCCCCCTGGGTAATCAGACCCTCGGTGTACTGGTGGTTGATCTCGGCCACCTCTTTTTCCGCAGCTGCGTGAATGTCCCACTTGCTTTCCGGAATAATCATGGCATCAATGGAAATCGACAGCCCGCCGGCCGTGGAATAGCTGTAACCGATGTTTTTGAGCCGGTCGGCCAGAATCACCGTGGCCTTGGGCCCCTTGTGCCGGTAGGTGTAATCCACCAGATCCTGCAGGGCCTTTTTGTTTAACACCTTGTTGATGGTGTCAAAAGGAATCTCAGAGCGCTTTTCGATAACCTGGAATACATGGTATTGATCACCCACGTGAATGATCCCGCTGACATCGCCTTCATCCAGGGAAAACACC
This sequence comes from Desulfosalsimonas sp., assembly GCF_055149105.1. NCBI lineage: Bacteria > Pseudomonadati > Thermodesulfobacteriota > Desulfobacteria > Desulfobacterales > Desulfosalsimonadaceae > Desulfosalsimonas > Desulfosalsimonas sp. The sequence goes on from NZ_JBSRLA010000079.1 coordinate 3,871, forward strand.
GACTCCACCTCAAAATCCGGCAGCTGGAAGATTTCCTGAAACTCAGGGGCGTCCAGAAGACCGATATTTCCTTCATAGGTCTTGTCAAACGCCTCGGAATAAGGCTTGACGAGATCGCGAAACGGGGTGCCCTCCTCCACTGCCTCCACAACATCATCGGCCCTGTCCCTGTCTGTGACCATGATGTGACGAAGGATGTAGCTGTCGCCCTTGGGAATAATTTCCCACAACAGCACGCGGCCCACCGTGGTTTCCACCCGCTGGCCGTTGATGCGCACGGTGACCTTGGCATGAAGATCCACCACCCCGGCGTCGTAGGCCACGCGCACCTCCTGGGTGTCGGCAAACTTCATCCCGCTGCCGCGGGCACCGGTCAGGCCCAGGGTCATGTAATAAATGCCAAGGACGATATCCTGGGTGGGCACGATGATGGGGCTGCCGTTTGCCGGCGACAAAATATTGTTGGATGCCAGCATCAGCACCCGTGCCTCGATCTGGGCTTCCATGGACAGCGGAATATGCACGGCCATCTGGTCGCCGTCAAAGTCGGCGTTAAACGCGGTGCAGACCAGGGGATGGAGCTGGATGGCCTTTCCCTCGATGAGCACCGGCTCAAAAGCCTGGACGCCCAGGCGGTGAAGCGTCGGGGCGCGGTTGAGCATCACCGGGTATTCCTTGACCACCTCGTCCAGGGTATCCCAGACCTCGGGAGTCCGCTTTTCCACCCATTTCTTGGCGCTTTTGACAGTGGTGACAATGCCTTTTTGCTCCAGGCGATGATAGATAAAGGGCTTGAACAGCTCCAGGGCCATTTCCTTGGGAATTCCGCACTGGTGCAGCCGCAGATCCGGACCGATAGTAATCACGGACCGGCCGGAATAGTCCACGCGCTTGCCCAGCAGGTTCTGGCGGAACCGGCCCTGCTTGCCTTTTAAGGTCTCGCTCAGGGATTTCAGGGGGCGCTTGTTGGTGCCGGTGACCACCCGGCCCTGGCGGCCGTTGTCTATGAGCACGTCAACGGATTCCTGAAGCATTCGCTTTTCATTGCGCACGATGATATCCGGCGCCCGGAGTTCCATTAAACGGCTCAGCCGGTTGTTGCGGTTGATCACCCGGCGGTACAGGTCATTTAAATCCGAGGATGCAAACCGCCCGCCTTCCAGCGGAACCAGCGGCCGCAGATCCGGGGGCAGCACAGGAATAACGTCTAAAATCATCCAGATGGGGTCCAGCCCGGACTTGCGAAACGCATCCACCACCTTGAGCCGCTTGGCCAGTTTCTTGCGCTTGGCATCAGAGCCGGTCTCCATAATCTCGGTACGCAGTTCCTTGTACAAGGCCTCGATATCGACGCGCTCCAAAAGAATCTTGATTGCCTCGGCCCCGATACCCGCCTCGAACTTGTTGCCGTAAAGCTGCCGGGCCTCCCGGTATTTTTCCTCAGAGAGCAGCTGCAGTTTTGAAAGGCCCGTGTCCTTGGGATCGATCACGATAAAATTGTCAAAATACAGAACCTTTTCCAGGTTCTTTAAGGTCAGGTCCAGCAGGTTGCCGATTTTGCTCGGCAGACTCCGCAGAAACCAGATATGGGTTACGGGCGAAGCCAGGTCAATGTGGGCCATGCGCTCACGCCGAACCTTTGACTGGATTACCTCCACACCGCATTTCTCGCAGATGACCCCCCGGTGTTTCATGCGCTTGTACTTGCCGCAATTGCACTCATAGTCCTTGATGGGGCCGAAAATCTTTGCGCAGAACAGGCCATCCCGTTCCGGTTTAAAGGTCCGGTAATTGATGGTCTCGGGCTTCTTGATCTCGCCGTGCGACCAGCTCCGGATCTGCTCCGAGGAGGCCAGGGCGACTTTTACCCCTTTATAGCGGTTCGGGTTTTTCGGCTTGATGAAAAAATCGTAGATCGTTTCCAATGCGATCTCCTTGCATGAAAAATAAAATTATTCGCTGTCTTCTTCGACCAGCGTTATATCCAGGCCCAGACTCTGCAATTCCTTGGTCAGAACCCTGAAGGATTCGGGCAACCCGGGCTCAAAAACATTCTGGCCCTTGACGATTTTTTCGTACATGCGGGTTCTGCCGGCCATGTCGTCGGACTTCACCGTCAGAAACTCCTGCAGGCAATGGGCGGCGCCATAGGCCTCTATGGCCCAGACCTCCATTTCCCCGAGCCGCTGGCCCCCGAACTGGGCCTTGCCCCCGAGGGGCTGCTGAGTGACCAGGGAATAGGGACCGATGGATCGCGCATGGAGCTTGTCTGCAACCAGATGGTGCAGTTTAAGCATGTACATGGCCCCCACAGTGACCTTTTCATCAAAGGGCAGGCCCGTGCGGCCGTCATAAAGGGTTGCCTGACCCGACGGGCTGACCCCGGCCTCAGAGAGCAGATCCTTGATCTCCTCTTCTCTGGCACCATCAAACACGGGGGTGGCCATAAAGACCCCCTCAGAGGTGTTTTCAGCCAGGCGCTGAACATCGGAATCGGATATATCCTTGATCTGATCGGCTTGCGTCTTGCCGGAAAAGATTTTTTTGAATTTTTTGCGCAGCTCCCCGGTTTTGCCCTCGGCCAGCAGCGCATTGACCTGGTCTCCCAAACCCTTTGCCGCCCTTCCGAGATGAATTTCAAGGATCTGGCCAACATTCATCCGCGAAGGCACACCCAGGGGATTTAAAACCATGTCCACGGTACGGCCGTCGGCAAAATAGGGCAGGTCTTCTTCCGGCAAAATCCGGGAAACAACGCCCTTGTTGCCGTGCCGGCCGGCCATTTTGTCACCCACTGCCAGGGTGCGCTTCATGGCCACGTAGATCTTGATCATCTTGATGACCCCGGGGGGTAGTTCATCGCCCTTTTCAATGGAGCTGACCTGGTGCTCAAAGGCGGATTTGGCCATTTCGGCCTGCTCGCGGTAGCGCGACAGGATTTCGGCCACCTTTTCCTCGGTCTTTTTGTCCTTTAAGGAAATCTGTCCGAACTTGGCCAGGGGAATATCAGCCAGCATCTTTTTTTCCATCCGGACATCTTTGGCAATCAGGACCTTCTGTCCGTCAGTGAGGCTTTCTGAGCACTGTTTGCCGGCCAGAGCCGCAATGATCTCGTTTCTGGCCGTCTCCTCGATGATCTTTAGCTCATCATCGCGGTCCTTTTCCAGGGCGGCGATTTCCTCGTCCTCGATTGCCCGCGACCGGTCGTCTTTTTCCACGCCCCGGCGGGAAAACACCTTGACATCCGTGACAATTCCGGAAATACCGGGCGGCACCCGCAACGAGGTATCCTTTACATCCCCGGCCTTTTCCCCGAATATGGCCCGGAGCAGTTTTTCCTCAGGAGAGAGCTGGGTTTCGCCCTTGGGCGTGACCTTGCCCACCAGGATATCGGCCGGGCCCACCTCGGCACCGAGCCGGATGATACCGCTTTCATCCAGGTCCTTGAGCGCTTCTTCCCCAACATTGGGAATATCACGGGTAATTTCCTCCCGGCCCAGCTTGGTGTCCCTGGCCAGCACCTCGAATTCCTCGATGTGCACGGAGGTAAAAACGCCGTCTTTGACCAGTCGTTCGCTGACCAGAATAGAGTCTTCAAAATTGTACCCCCCCCAGGGCATAAACGCCACTGTCACGTTTTTGCCCAGGGCCAGTTCCCCGTTGTCCGTGGCCGGACCGTCGGCTATGATTTCACCGGCGTGAACCCTTTCGCCCTTCTTGACAATGGGCCTGTTGTTAAAACAGGTATTCTGGTTGGAGCGCACGAACTTGCCCAGGTTGTATATGGTGACATCCTTCTGGGACGGATCATCTGAAGGATCATGCTGCAGGACAATTCTGGAGGCATCCACATCCACCACCGTCCCGTCGCGCCTGGCCACAACCGTAACTCCGGAATCCCGGGCCACAATGCCTTCCACACCGGTGCCCACCAGAGGAGCCTCGGTATTGAGAAGGGGCACGGCCTGGCGCATCATGTTCGAGCCCATCAGCGCCCGGTTGGCATCATCGTTTTCCAGAAACGGAATCAACGAGGCACTGATGCTCACCAGCTGATTGGGGGAGACGTCCATGAGTTCGATGCGGTCTTTTTCAACCATCATGAACTCGCCGTCCACCCGTGAAATCACCACCGGGTTCACATACCGGTTCTTGTCATCCACCGGTGCGTTGGCCTGGGCAATGGGATGATCCTTTTCCTCAAAGGCCGAAAGCAGCCGAATCTGGTTGGAAACCGTTGCTTCCTCCACCACCCTGTACGGGGTTTCGATAAATCCGTATTCATTGACCCGGGCATATGTACAAAGCGAAACAATAAGTCCGATATTGGGACCTTCCGGCGTTTCAATGGGACAGATCCGGCCGTAATGGGACGGATGCACGTCGCGCACCTCAAAGCCGGCCCGGTCCCGGGTCAGCCCGCCCGGCCCCAGGGCGCTTAAGCGCCGCTTGTGGGTTGTTTCCGAAAGCGGGTTGGTCTGATCCAGAAACTGCGAGAGCTGACTGGTGCCGAAAAACTCTTTGACCACGGCCGACACCGGCTTGGGATTGACCAGGTCATTGGGCATGAGCGCATCGACTTCCTGCATGCTCATGCGCTCCTTGATAGCCCGCTCCATGCGCACCAGCCCGATGCGGTACTGGTTTTCCAGCAGCTCGCCCACCGCACGCACCCGCCGGTTTCCCAGATGGTCAATGTCGTCAACAGTACCCTGGGTGTCGCGCAATTCCACCAGAATGCGGGCGGTTTGCAGGATGTCCTCCCTGCGCAGGGTCCGCATGTCCAGCGGGGTGTCAATATTTAAACGATGATTGAGTTTCAGCCGGCCCACGCTGGACAGGTCATAATAGGCGGTTTTAAAAAACAGATGATCCACAAAATCCTGGGCCACCTCTGCGGTCACCGGGTTGCCCGGCCGCAGTCGCCTGTAAATGTCAATTAATGCCTCTTCCTTGGTCTTGGCCTTGTCAAGAAGCAGGGTTTTTCGAATGGACTGGCCGGTAAAAGGACCTTCCATGACCAGGAGTTCAAACCACTCCACCCCGGCTGCAGTCATCTGCTCAAGCAAATCCGGCTCTACGGGATCATTGGATCGGGCAATGACCTCACCGGTTTCCGGGTGGAGCACGTCCGAGGCGATCACACGCTGCTGGAGTTCATCTGTGGTCATGGGCACATGTTCCATGCCCGCGGCCTGAAGCTGCCGAATGGCGCGCTTGGTGATCATCCGCCCTTTTCTGACCAGAACTTCTCCGGTTTCCGGGTGAACAATGTCTTCCCCCGGACGTTCGCCCTTGAGAAATTCCGGATTCAGCTTCCGGACAAATTTTTCATCCTTAATAAAGACTTTTTCGGTATGGTAAAAATAAGACAGGATATCGTCATCCGTGTAACCCAGGGCCTTAAACAGCAGGGTGACCGGAAACTTGCGCCGCCGGTCGATGCGCACGTAAACGATATCCTTGGGATCAATTTCCATGTCAATCCAGGAGCCGCGCACCGGAATAATCCGGGCGCTGTAGATGATCCGCCCGCTGGAATGGGTCTTGCCCTTGTCATGATCGAAAAACACGCCCGAGGAGCGGTGCAGCTGGCTGACCACCGCGCGTTCCGTGCCGTTGATGATAAAAGTCCCGCGTTCGGTCATCAGGGGGATGGTGCCGAAATAAATCTCCTGCTCCTTGATATCCCGGATGTTGGAAACACCCGTGGTCTTGTCTACATCATAGACCACCAGGCGCACCCGGATCCGGACGGAGATTTCATGAGTCATGCCCCGGTTGATGCATTCATTGACCGAGTGTTTGACCTCCCCGAAATGGTATGAAACAAATTCCAGAGAAGCCGTTCCGGTGAAATCCTTTATGGGAAACACCGAGGTAAACACAGCCTGCAGACCGCTGTCTTTGCGCTGTTCGGGAGCAACCCCCATCTGCAGAAATCGCTGGTAGGATTCGCGTTGAATCCCGATAAGATCCGGGATGTCCACAATGGACTGAATGCGACCGAAATTTTTCCGAAATCGTTTGTATTTCGGCGGATTTCCTGTCATTTCGTCTCCAGCATATATCGTATTAAAATCAATTTGCGAAAACCGGCAGCCGGGCAAGCCCCGATGCCGATTTTCGCAATTTTGTCGTGATCACATGTCTGTGCGCTATGCATGCATTTGCGCCGAATTGCGTATAAAAGGCGCCTGAACAAAGGCAGGCTACTTGATTTCCACAGAGGCACCCACACCTTCGAGCTGTGCTTTGATCTTGTCGGCCTCTTCCTTAACCACGCCTTCCTTGACGGGCTTGGGCGCTTCTTCAACCATGGCCTTGGCTTCCTTGAGGCCCAGACCAGTGATGGCGCGCACTTCCTTGATAACCTGAATCTTTTTGTCGCCCACTGCGGACAAGACCACATCAAACTCGGTCTTTTCCTCTTCAGCTGCGGCGCCTTCGCCCCCTGCAGCCGGCGCTCCGGCCACTGCCACGGGTGCTGCGGCGGAAACGCCGAATTTGTCTTCCAGTTCCTTGATCAGTTCGGAAAGCTCCAGAACCGTCATGTTGGCAATAAAATCGATTACATCCTGTTTGGTGATGTCAGCCATTGGATATCTCCTTGGTATTCTTTTACACGATCATTTGCGTAAGTTTTAAAACTCATGGTTGCATTGTTGGGCCCGGAAAAACGGATCAGGGCCTAAGCCGCCTCTTTCTGATCATTTATGGCCTTAAGGGCATAGACCAGACGCTCGGGAACATTGTTAAGGGCCCGAACCAGACCTGTGGGAACGGCATTCATGGTGCCCAGCACGGTTGCAAGCAGCACTTCGCGCGACGGCAATTCCGAAAGCCGCTTGATGCCGTCGGCGTCAAGAATACTGCCGTCCATGACCCCGGCCTTGATCTGCAGCTTGTCATTATCCTTGGCAAACTCGCAGAGCACCTTGGCCGGCGCCACCGGATCATCATAGCTCATGGCCACTGCGCTGGGGCCTTCAAACTGCTGCCGGAGCAAATCCACATTGGTTTGCTCCGCAGCCCGGATCAAAAGGGTGTTTTTCACCACTTTGAACTCAATGCCGGCCTGCCTGAGCTTTGAACGCAGATCGTTGATTTTTGTGACATTGAGCCCTTTATAATCCACGAGCACAAGGATTTTTTTCTGCTCGAATTTCTCGTGAAGGGCTGAAACGAGCTCCTGCTTTTGCGAAAGCGTTAACACTGACTCCACCTCCTTTCTGAATCTGTAAAAACCACGGGCCTCCACAGCATCAGAAAGCCTGCCTCAGTAGGCCGGAAATTCATTTTTCCGATTATACACGCCTGACGGGGTGAACCTACGGTCTTTGACAGATTAATGATTAAATATCGCAATTCATATCGATATATATGGCAAGCGCGTCCCGGCCTTTTGGCCGGATCGCGGGTCCAAGCAATAACCGGCAAACCTTACTTGAGCAGTTCCTTGACAAACACCGGGTCCACCTTGAAACCGGGACCCATGGTTGTGGAAACGGCAATGGAGCGCAGATACGTTCCCTTGCTGGCCGCCGGCTTCAGGCGCAGCACCGTGTCCATAAACGCCCGGATATTTTCAAGCAGCCTTTCCGGGCCAAAGGAAACCTTGCCCATGGGCGCATGAACGATACCGGTTTTATCCACCCGAAAGTCCACCTTACCGGCCTTGAGTTCATTGACCGCCCGAGCCACATCAAAAGTGACCGTTCCGGTCTTGGCATTGGGCATCAGGCCTCTCGGGCCGAGGATTTTTCCGATCTTTCCCACAGAGCCCATTACATCCGGCGTTGCCACGGCCTTGTCAAAGTCAAACCAGCCGCCCTTGATCTTTTCGATCAGGTCATCATTGCCCACATAGTCAGCCCCGGATTCCTGGGCTTCCTTTTCCTTTTCACCCTTGGCAAAGACAAGGACCTTGACCTCTTTGCCAAGACCATGGGGCAGGACCACGGATCCGCGAACCATCTGGTCGGCGTGTCGGGGATCGACTCCAAGCTTGGTGGCAATATCGACGGTTTCATCAAACCGGACATAGGATGACTCAACCGCAGCAGCCACCGCAGCAGCAAAATCCATCCGCTCCTGGAGATCAAACCTGGACTTGATATCCCTGTATTTTTTGCTCCGTTTACGCATTGTTTTTCCCTTAAGCTCCTTATTGACCTTTATACCACTTCCAGCCCCATGCTCCTGGCCGTGCCCTCGATGATCCGGCAGGCATTTTCCATGTCCGGGGCATTTAAATCCGGCATCTTGGTTTTGGCGATTTCTTCCACCTGGGCCTGGGTCACCTTGCCGACTTTTTCGGCCTTGGGGCTGCCCGAACCTCTTGCAATGCCGGCGGCTTTTTTCAACAGCACAGCAGCCGGCGGGGTTTTGGTGATAAACGTAAAGGTTTTGTCCTGGTATATGGTGATCACCACCGGGGTGATCATGCCTTCGTCATTTGCCGTTCTGGCATTAAACGCCTTGCAAAAATCCATGATATTGACCCCGTGCTGCCCCAGTGCAGGGCCGATGGGCGGTGAAGGATTGGCCTTTCCCGCCGGCACCTGGAGCTTTACCTGGGCTACGACTTTTTTCGCCATGTCTTAAACATCTCCTGTTCTAATTTTTCGCCACCTGCACGAAATCGAGTTCTACCGGTGTGGAGCGTCCGAAAATGCTGACCAGCACCTTGAGCTTGCCTTTTTCCGGGCTGACATCTTCCACGGTGCCGTTGAAATTGGTAAACGGCCCGTCGATGACGCGGACCTCGTCTCCGACTTCAAAATAAAACTTGGGCTGGGGCTTTTGCTGCCCGGCTTCCATCTTGTGAATAATCTGATCGGCCTCTTCATCTGAAATGGGTGCAGGCCGGTCCCGCCCCCCGAGAAATCCAGTGACCTTTGCCGTATTTTTTACCAGATGCCAGGTTTCTTCATCCAATTCCATCCGGACCATAATATAACCCGGATAAAATTTCCGGCTGGAGGTTTTCCGCTTGCCCTTGACCAATTCCACCACCTGTTCGGTGGGCACCACAACTTCGCCGAATTTTTCCGGATGGGCACAGGTGGCAATGCGCTCCTCAAGGTTTTGCTTCACCTTGTTTTCAAAGCCGGAATACACATGGATGATATACCAGTTCAACGCCACGCCTTAACTCCCTTGTTAACTCAATTCTACAGGATCAAACGGACGAGGCTGGACAATCCCATGTCCACAACGCCCAAAAAAATGGCGATAATGAATACAAAAACCAATACAACAGCTGTAGTGCCGACGGTTTCCTTGCGCGTCGGCCAGGTTACACGGCCCAGTTCCACTTTGACTTCCCGCAGAAACTGAATCCAGTTGCCAAAGTATCGATCCAGCAGCCGCAGCACAGTACTCTGACCCCTGGCTCTGCTCGCGGATCCGGATCTGGCGGGCTTTGACTTTTCCGCGGCTGCGCTTGACACTCCGGATCCTTTTCCAGAGCCGCCTGCTGCAGCCGCCTGGTTGTCATCAGCACCGCCTGAGACAGAATCGCCGGCATCCTTTTTTTTCTTTTTCTGTTCTGCCGGCTTTTTTTTCTGCATTCTTGCCATTTCGGCTCCTAAAATATCGAAAGCTCAAAGTTGAAACGCCTTTTTATCGGTGCGGTTTCACTGACATCCCAACCTTTGAGCTTTTCGTTGATTTTTGGCAGGCCAGGAGGGATTTGAACCCCCAACCACCGGATTTGGAGTCCGACGCTCTGCCGTTAGAGCTACTGGCCTGAATTAATTCCCCATGGCCAATCCGCCAGCGGTAATTTACTTGGTTTCCCGGTGAAGCGTAT
>NZ_JBSRLA010000080.1:0-13178 GCF_055149105.1 Desulfosalsimonas sp.
AATATCTGCGTTACGCGCAATTTCTCAGAATTTCACGTACGGATAAGTACGCTGCATTCTTCGAAATTGCGCAAGCCTTGATCTTGAACTGTTTACGGCACCATCTGAAATCAGACTTTTTACGAAGGCATCAAAACTTAACACTGCCTGTAAAAAAGACTTTTTACAGGCTTATCAAAAATGAATCAAACAAGGAGCTTTTGTTATGACATCAGTGAATTACGATGTGCTTACCCCTGTTCAGTTTCTGGAGCGGAGCGCTGTGGTGTATGCGGACAACATTGCAGTGGTTCACGGAAAAACCCGCTGCACCTATGAACACTTCTACAGCCGCGTGCGCGATCTTGCCGCAGCCCTGGCCGATGCGGGCATTCAAAAGGGAGACAAGGTGGCCTTTATCAGCCCCAATATTCCGCCCATGCTTGAAGCCCACTTTGCCGTGCCCATGATCGGCGCGGCCCTGGTCTGTGTCAATATCCGGCTTTCCCCGAAGGAAGTGGGCTATATTATCAATCATTCCGAATCCCGGATGGTTTTTGTGGACAATGAATTTGCCGACCGAATCGAGCCGGTCAAGGAAGAATTGCCCCATGTCAAGCGTATCGTCAACATCTGTGACACAAGCGATGAGATGCCGCTTCCGGGAACGGATTATGAATCGTTTCTGGCTTCAGGTGCGGGCAAACCGGCCCCGTTTTTGGTGGAAGACGAGCAGGAGGTGGCCACCATCAATTACACCAGCGGCACTACAGGCTCGCCCAAGGGCGTGATGTACCACCACCGCGGAGCGTTTTTAAACGCCATGGGAGAGCTCATTGAATTCGGCTTAACCCCGGAATCCAAATACCTGTGGACCCTGCCCATGTTTCACTGCAACGGGTGGTGCTTTCCCTGGGCCGTGACTGCTGCCGGCGCCACCCATGTATGCCTTCGGAAAGTGGAGCCGGAAACCATTTACAACATGATCAGCTCCGAGCACATCACCCATTTGTGTGCCGCCCCCACGGTGTTGATCGGGCTTTCAGCCCATGCCGAACAAAAAAGCATCAAACTCGACCATCACGTGGAGATCATGACTGCGGGCGCACCACCGGCCCCCCAGGTGATTTTAAACATGGAAAAGGTGGGCGCCAACATCACCCAGACTTACGGTTTGACAGAAGTCTACGGCCCGCACTCCATCTGCAAGTGGCAGGACAGGTGGAAGGACCTGGACCCCGAGGAGAAAGCCAGGATCAAGGCCCGGCAGGGAGTGCCTTATGTGCATGCCCTGCACATGGACGTGGTCGATCCCGAGACCATGACCTCGGTTCCCCGTGACGGTCAGACCATCGGCGAAATTGTTATGCGGGGCAACAACGTTATGCTGGGTTATTACAAGGATCCCCGGGCCACCCGCGAGGCTTTTGCCGGCGGCTGGTTTCACTCCGGGGACCTGGCGGTGATGCACCCGGACGGATACATCCAGATCATGGACCGCAAAAAAGACATCATCATCAGCGGCGGGGAAAATATTTCCACCGTGGAACTGGAAAACACCATTTACCAGCATCCGGCTGTTATGGAGGTGGCCGTGGTCTCAACCCCGGATCCCAAGTGGGGCGAGGTGCCCAAGGCCTATATCACACCGCGTCCCGGGGCAGAACCCACAGCCGAAGATATCATTGATTTCTGCAAGCAGAATCTGGCCCGTTTCAAGGCGCCCAAGCACGTGGTCTTCGGGGAACTGCCAAAGACGGCCACGGGTAAAATCCAGAAATACAAGCTGCGCGAAAAGGAATGGAGCGAAACGCAAAAGGCCGGCTGATAATCAATGCGCACAGGTGCCGGGGCTGTGGAAACAGCCCCGGCATTTGCTGAATTTTTCCGTAAACGCTCAATGTCGCTTACAAACCGACCCCGCCCTTGGACTTCTTGGAAGTGTTCCCTCCGGGCCGCAGCCCGGGACTGAACACTGCCCTTTTTGCTGCATGCTGAATAGCTTTGATTTTATTTTTTTGAACCTTGAACTTTGAACCTTGAACTTTTACAGCGCCATCAAAGCTGGTGGTAAGCCACTCTGTCATCTGCCAGGCACTCCCGGGCCAGGTCGACCAAGTGGGCGTGATGGGTAAAAAAGATCACCTGGGTCTGTGCGGAGAGATCGGCCAGGATTTCCAGGGCGGCTGCGGCCCGGTCATTGTCGAATTTGATCAGGATGTCATCGACAATAAAGGGCATGGGGCTGGTTTTTTCAATTGTCATTTCCAGGCCAGCCAGACGCAGTGACAAATAAAGCTGGTCTGCCGTGCCGTCGCTCATGGCCCATACAGGTACCAGTTCGCGCTCTTCCCCGCGCACCCCGGTGATCACCGGACGGCCCGTATCGTCAAATTCCGGGCGCATGCCGGAAAACGCACCGCAGGTGATTTTTGCAAACAGCTCCGAGGCCCGAAAGAGCATGGGGTCCTGGTTTTTTTCCCTGAACCGGTCAATGGCCCGGTCCAGCACCCGGGTGGCGATCCTGACCCGGACATAATGGCGGGCATCGGGCTCCAGGCGCCCCAGAATTTCCTGGCGCTTCTGGGCCAGTTCAGCGGCTTTTGCACTGCCGTCCATTTTCGACATTTCATTTCCCAGGCTGCCGAGGGTCTCTGTGAGGCTGTCTTTCTGCTTTGTCAGCTCTGCAATTTTCTCATCATAGCGGCTGATTTCCGGTTCAATGGTATCGGCATCCACGGCTCCGGCCGCAGCTGTAAATTGCTCCACCGTGGCCCCGCCGGAGAGTTCCAGGATTCTTTGTTCAAGGGATTGTAACTCGGTTTCGAGCTGTCTGCGCTTTTCGGATCGCTGCTCGGCTTCGGGCAGCTGCCTGTAATCCGTGCACCCGGCCTCCTCGCACATCCGCCCAAGTCGGGTCTGCAGGGAATGGGTGTTTTTGCGGGCGGTTTCAAGGTTTTTTTTCTCTGCTGTCAATTGTTTTTCAAGGGTGTTTTTCCGGGTTCTGTCCTCTCTGGCACGGGTCAGGCGGGCGTGGAGCTGCAGGACGATATCCTGGGCCGCACTGCCGGAAAGATCCGGGGCAACGGCATCTGTCAGGGCCGAAACCTTGCCGGAAAACGCCTCAGCATCCCGGTCTATGCCCTGGATGCGCTTTTGAAGAGTTTCGGCGTTTTTAAGTTTTTCGAACAGAGTGCGCACATCCTCCATGACCGCTTCGGCTTCAGCCGGGCGGGAGTCTGCGGACAGGCCCAGAGAAGAAACCGCTGCCGCCCAGCTGGCGCGCCATTTTTCAAACTCCTTTTGTCCGGTTTCAAGCCGGTTTTTGGCCGCAGCAAGTTCCTTTTTTTTGGCCGCGGCTTCGGAGTCGATTTTTTCATGTTCGGCAGCGAGATTTTTCTCATCTTCAATGATCTTGCGGGCCTGAAATACGAGCCGGCTTAAGGAGACGCCGGAAAAATCGGTTTGCGGATCCAGTTTTTTGAGCTGCTCTGCCAGGGCGGCCCGGCGGGTTTCGGTCTGGTTTTCCAGATCCCGTGCTTTTGCGCAAATCTGTTCAAATTCGGACAGCTCGTTTTTTACGGCCATAAAATCCCGGGCCCAGCGCTCCATTTCCCTGGGCGTTTTCGGAGAGATCCCGGTTTGCGCCCAGAGGTTTTCCCATTGACCGCCAAGGTTTTCAATCTCTTCCTGTGCCTGTTTGTATGCCGCATCCAGTTCCGCCCGGCGGTTTTGTGCGGCCTGGTGGTCCGCAGCCAGCCTTGCATGCTCGGCCACCCGGTCAGCCTCCCGGCGCAGGCGATCTGCAAGTTCGTCTGCACCTTTTACATGGTATTCAAAGGCGTCAGCCAGAATGGTGCAGTTGTCTGAAAGGCCAAGGTATTCGGAAATCGACTGCTCGTCGACGCTGCCGCCTTCAAGCCGGGTGCGGACAAGCTGCCAGCCCTGATCCCTTCGGGCCCGGGCGGTGGTCAAGTCAGACTCGGAGGGTACGGCCTGGGCCATCTGCGCGGCCTTTATGCGGGTTTCGGTTTCCCGGAGCTGCTCATCTATCTGCTGGCGCTCCCTGGCCAGTTCCCGGGCGCGCGTTTTGCCCTGATCAAAGCTGTCTTCATAAACCTGGATGGTTTCTATTGCAGGGACCGGCAGTTTTTGCAGCTCCCCGGCGGTTTTGGCGGACAGGCCCATCTGCTCAATCCGGTTTTCAAAAGCGGCCCTGCGGGCATCCATGCCGGCAAGATCCTGCTTGTTTTGTTTTTCCAGGGGTGCGTATTCCAGGGCCTCTGTAAGCACGGCCTCCAGGGCTGCTATGGATTGCGGGTCCCGGGGCTTGGGAAGCTGCTGTTTTTGTTCTTCAAGGTGCCGGATTTCCCGGGTTGTTTCCGGCAGGGCCTCTTTTGCACTTTCCATTCGGGTTGTGATCTGCTCATATTCAGAGGAAAGGCGCCGGATGGCCGCGGTCTGTTCCTTTTTGATGCGCAGTTGTTCGGCATCTTCAAGGCTTAAATCACCTGAGAGGTTGCGCAGGATTTCCCGGCATTCGCCCAGCAGGGCAGCGCGCCGGGTATCGAGGCCCACCCGGTCAGCTTCGGCCTTGTGCTGGCTGCCAAGCTGCTGATAAAGTTTTTCAATGAGTCCGGCGTTGTTGATAATTGCATGATCTGGCAGCAGCCCGGCCATTTCTTTTTCAATGCCGGAAATGGCGGTTTCCGCACGTTCGGCCTCCCTGCCGGCCATGTCGAGTTTAGATACAAGATCCCGGCGGGTTTCGGCAAAATCGGCTGCCAGCACCGGGGTGTTTTCATATCGGGCCAGCAGGTCTGTGACTTCCTGCCGCCGGGCAATGACAGGCAGGGCCTGTCTGATTCTGTCCAAATGATGGCGCGCCTTTTGGTTTTCCCGCAGCTCGGCTTCAACCCTTTGGCGGTTTTCCACGGCCTGCCGGTACTCCTTTTCAAGCCCTGTCCACCGGGAGCCGGGAAGCATGGTCTGCTGGAGCTGTTTTTCAATGTCTTTTAACTGCAATAACGCGGCATTGATGGCCGGGTTTTTCCCTGAAGGCTTAAACAGATTCTCGGCTTCGGCCTGAAGCGCATCACGGATTTCTTTTAGCCGCACGATGCCGGAGCCGGCCGAAAATACGAGCTGGCCCAAATCCCCGGCCCCTGAAACAATCTGGCGGCCGCCGGCCACCAGGTCGTCATATCCGATGCCAAACATTGTGGCAAAAACATCTGCATCCACGTGGTTTAAAAACCCGGCCAGAACGCTTTCCTCCACCACGGTCTGATCGTCTGCCCCCCGCAGGGTGTTGGTCCGGCCCTTGCGCCGGACAATGTCGAGTCGCTGCCCGTTATCCGCGCACAGTGTTGCGCCCACGCGCATTTTGGCATAAGGGTGGATGAAGCTGTCGGCGCTTCGTTCGTCAATTCCGTAAAACAGTGCGCGCAAGGCCCGCAATGCCGAGCTTTTGCCGGCTTCATTGGGGCCGTAGACCAAGTGAAGGCCCCGGCCGGATCCGCTGAAATCAAGGCAGGTGTTTGTAAACGGGCCAAATGCGGTCAGGTGAAGGGCATCGATTTTCATGATCTTTCTCCTTTGCCCGTCAGCCGGCCCATCAGTTCCGGCCGGACCTGCTCCAGAAGCTCCTTGATCCAGTCCGGATCATCGCATTTGATGCCGTCCGGCTCTTGTCTGATCTCTATGGGCAGCTTGCGGCAGAAATCCGAAAGCTCGCTGCCAAGGGCTGTTCTGGCCTCCGGGTCGTGTGCCAGGTCCTCAAACAGGGATAAAAGTTCTTCCATGGCCCCGCCTGAAGGCGGGTGGTCAATATCTGCAGGAAGGCGGCAGAAAAACCGGACTTTTTCCACCCACACCCGGCCTGCGCCGGTTTCAATGGCTGCAGCCCGGATTTCGCCGGTCCAGCGTTCCGGGTCTGCGGCCAGTTCGCCGGCAGCCTTTGTCTCACCAATGATTTCCACCCGAACGGCCAGGGGCATGGCATTGTTTTCCGAAATCACGGCTTCCAGTTGGCCGGCAAACGCGCTGATCACTTCACGGGCGTCGTGGCTGCCGCCCGCGTCAACAGAGATCAGGCACCAGCGCACCACGTCAGTGGGGGTAAATGCAAGGTCAATATCCGTGCTGTCTGTTACTGTCACCAGAACGCATCCTTTGGGCCCGGCCTCCCGGATATGCCGGCCCTGGGTGTTTCCGGGAAACACGATAAAGGGGTTGCGGCTCAAGACCTCGTGATCGTGAACATGGCCCAGGGCCCAGTACTGATATCCTGTTTGCGCAAGCCGGGCAGGAGAGCAGGGGGCATAGGCTTCATGGCCGGGTCTGCCGGTGGCGCAGGTATGGAGCATGCCGATGTTAAACCGGCCGGGCAGGGGGGCGGGATAGTCTGCGGACAGATCGTTTTTTTCCGCGGGTGCGGCAAAACTTCTTCCGTGGATGGCCACGGCCGGATCATCCATGGCTGCGGTTTCGGCCCGGTTGGCGGCAAACAGGGTAACGTTGTCGGGCATGCGCAGCGAGCGGGTGATGGTGCTTGCGGCATCGTGGTTTCCGGCTGTCACAAATACCCGAATACCGGCTTTTTGCAGGCGGACCATCTGGTTGATAAAATACAGGCCGGTGTTGTAATCCTTCCAGTCCCCGTCGTAGAGATCTCCGGAAATCAGAATAAAGGACACTTGCTGCCCGAGCGCGAGTTCCACCAGATTTTCAAAGGCCCTGCGGGTTGACAGCCGGAATTCCTCAACAGGGGCCCCATCATAAGCCTCGAGCTTGTGCATGGGACTGTCAAGATGAATATCCGCAGCATGGATAAAACGAAACATAATCGGGTAATTCCTTTTTATTTGACTGTGCTGCACTCATAAAACAATACATAAGGGCAAATATCATGGCAGTAGCCGTGATCGATCTGCTTGAAAATGGCGGCCAGGACCTCGCCGTGCCGGTCGGTGAGACCGGCCTGCCTGACCATGCCGGTCTCACCGATTTCATGGATAAAACCCGAAGACACAAAGGTTTTCATCACCGGCTGGTGCACGTGGAAAATGGCCAGCCCCATGTCCCGGGCCGCAAGTTCATCTTTTAGCGCGCGCAGTTCGTCAATGGCTGTGATATCAATAAAGCCCACAGCCTGAAAATCAAGCAGCACATAGACAAGCGGGGTTCGCACCGCATCCACCCTTTCAAGAATGTGGGCCACCGTGTATTCCGCGTTGGCAAAAAATATGACATTGTCTGAGCGCAGATGAAGAATCTGGGGGCAGCCGGGCTTGTCTGCGGCATCAGCGTTGACAAATACATTGATTTCCGGATCCTTGGTGATTTGCACAATGCGCGGATGCATGGTTTTCCACATGAAAAAGATCAAAGAGGCCGCAAACCCGATCATAAGTGCATAATCGGGTTTGACCGCAAGGGCCAGAACAAAGACTGTGACAGCCACAATTCCGTCATCTTTGTTCTGACGCCACAAAGAAAGCACCTCCCCGGGGTGAAACAGGGTCATAACCGCGCTGATGACAACAGCGGCAAGGGCGGCTTTGGGAATATAGGTGAAAAGCGGGGTTAAAAACAGCAGGGCAAAAATCACCAAAAATCCTGAAACAACGCTTGATATGGCGGTTTTGGCACCGGCTGCAAAATTAACGGCCGTGCGCGAAAACGAGCCGCTGACCGGATAGCACTGGAAAAAACCACCGACCAGGTTGGCCAGGCCCTGGCCCACAAATTCCTGGTTCACATCGATTTTCTGTTTGGATTCAGATGCCACGGCCTTGCTCACGCTGTAAGTTTCAGCAAAGCTGACCAGGGCGATGACCACCGCCGGACCGATCAAATTGCTGACTGTCTCCGGGGCCACTGACGGCACGTAAAATCCGGCCAGCCCGCCCGGGCTTTTTCCGGCAACGGCAACCCCGGCTTCATGGAGTTTGAGCAGGGCCACCGCGCCTGTTGACACCACAAGGGCCACAAGCCCGGCCGGAAAGGCGGGCCGGTATTTTTTGACAAAATAGATAAAAACAAAGCACGAAACCCCTATAAGCACGGTGGCCGGATGCAGGCCGGAAAGATTCTTCCCGATTTCAATGAGCATAAAAACGATAAATTCGTGGCGCTCCGTGCTGAGTCCCAGCAGGTTGGGGATCTGGGCGGCGATAATGATCAGGGCCGCCGCAGAGGTAAACCCCTTGACCGCAGAATGGGATATAAACGACATGGCCTGGCCCATACCGGCAATACCCACAGACAGGTAAATGGCCCCCACAGGGATTGAAAGCACCAGGGCCAGGTCAATGAACTGCCGGCTGCCGGGTTCTGCCAGGGGTGCGAGGGTGGTCAGCACCAGCAGGCTCATAATGGCAATGGGACCGGTGGCCAGCTGTCTGAGGCTTCCCCACAGCCCGCCGATGATCGGGGTGATGGCAGCCGCATACAGGCCGTAGACCGGCGGAAGGCCTGCTAACATGGCGTATGCCATGGACTGGGGAATCAGCACCACGGCCACGGTCAGCCCGGCCAGGCTGTCTGCGCCAAACATTTGCCACGAATAGCCCCTGAGCCATTGGATAAAGGGGAAAATCCGGACAAGCAGGTTGTTGTTTCGAAACATGCGGCCGGTCATGGGTGTTTCCTGTTTATTGTTTCAGACAGATGCGCTCAGAAAGTTTTCTACCAGGATTCTGCATTGCCGACAACCGGGTTTTGTCCCGGATGCAGCCGGTATGTTGACAAAGTCGGCAAGGTTTCTTAATTTATTGATAATCAGCTTTGCCTGCGAATGATTCAGCCGCCAACTTCAGTAATGATCGAAAGGAGGGAAAGTCATGGGTTTTGCACTTTCGGATATGCAATTGACCAGTCCGGGGTTTGAAAACCGGGGACAGATCCCGCAAAAATACACCGGCTACGGAGAAGATGTATCCCCGCCCCTGGAATGGACAAAAGTGCCCGAGGGCACACGCAGCTTTGCCATTATCTGTCATGACCCGGATGCACCGCTGGTGGAGCCGGGTACCTACGGGTTTGTCCATTGGGTTCTCTACAATATCGCCGGCGATGTCTCGGGAATTCCGGAAGGATGTCCGGACTACACCATGGGGGTAAACAATTTTAATGAAAAGGGGTACAAAGGACCCAAGCCCCCGGCCGGCCACGGCATCCATCATTACTTCTGGTGGCTGCTGGCTTTAAACAAGGACCTGAAACTTGAACCCGGCCTGACCCAGTGGCAGCTGCTGGAGAAAATTGAACCGCACCTGATCGGCATGAACCGGATTGTGGGTATATATGAAAAATAAATCCAAGGGCGGGGTCGCTTACAAACCGACCCCGCCCGCAGGGTTGCCTTGGAAGAAGAAGTTCAAGGTTCAAAGTTCAAGGTTCAAGGTTCAAAAAAAATAAAAGCTTTTAAACATGCGGCAAAAATACCGCTGTATGGAGATAAACAGCTTTTTACGGGTTATTCAAAAAGATCCTTGAATTGGCGCATTTTTTGCGGTCCCCATTGGCTGCAGAAGGCGGGTTTTCCTTTCATGACAAGCTGCATGCAGATATCTTCGCACCCTGGATCGCAGTGAATGATTTCATCCTCCCGGCCCTCCCTGATTTTTTTGGGCCAGTCGGGATCGGCAAGCAGCACACGGGCCAGACCCACCAGATCGGCTTTGCCTGAAGCCAGAATGTTTTCTGCCGTGCTGCCGGAAGAAATTCTGCCGGCCGTGATCACCGGCACGGTCACATGCTTTTTGATTTCCGCGGCCAGATCCGCCATGTAGCCTTCGGTTTTGGATTGGGCAATGATTTCAGGCTGCATAAAGGATTCATAGGTGCCGCCCATGACTGAAAGATAAGCTGCTCCGCCATCTGAAAGAGCCCTGGCCACCCGGGTGGATTCCGCGTGTTTTAAGCCGTCATCCAGAAATTCATCTGCCAGAAACCGGTATCCCACCGGAAACTTTCCCACTGCATCCCTGACTGCGCCCAGCACCTCCAGGGGAAATTTCATCCGGTTTTCAAGGCTGCCGCCGTATTCATCAGTGCGTTTGTTGGTATGCGGGGATACAAACTGGGCCAGCAGGTAGCCGGTGCCGCCGTGGAGTTCAACCATGTCAAATCCGGCCTGTTTGGCGCGTTTTGCCGCATCGCGGAATTTGTCCCGGATCTGGTGGATTTCGTCAATGCTCAGGGCTCTCGGGGTTTTGCCGAATGTATCGACTTCCGAGGGCGCCACAGGCTGTTTGCCCCCGGCAAACCGTCCCGCATGATTGATCTGGATGCATGCAAGCGCGCCCTGGTCCTTGATTTCTTTGGATAGCTGCGTCAGACCCTCCAGGTACTGGTCTGCATCAATGCGGATGGTGTGGTTGCCGGCACTTGCCGCGGGATGGTCCACGGTGGCGTTTTCCACCACGATCATGGCGGCCCCGCTTTGGGCCATCAGGCGGTAATGTTCCAGCAAAAGTTTGGAGACAGCCCCGCCTTCTGCTGCATAGCCCAGATACAGAGGCGCCATGGTGATCCGGTTCTCCAGCCGGATGCCGCCGACTTCAATGGGGGAAAACAATGTTGAGTACATGGCTGCCTCCTTGCTTAAAGGATTGATCAACTGAATCGTCTGGCAATGAGTTTGCCGAGAAACTGCATATGATCAAAAATCGCCTGCCGGTCCCGGCCCGGGTAATTGCGAAAGGATATCAGCACGCCGTTTATTGCGGCAAAAAGGGCCCGGGCCATGGCCCGTGGGTTTTCGGTTGTATGGCCGGCTGCAAATATGGCTTCCAGCCGGTTGAGCAAATCACGGGCGGCATTGTTGAGCTTTTCCACCAGGTCCGGGGCCAGTTCCCCGTCGAGCATGAAATGGGTCATCATCCGGAAATAATGATCCTTTTGTGTCAGAAAATCAATGAAATCGGCCACAACAGCTTCCAGCAGATTTCCTGAAGGGTTGTTTGCGGCAATGGCATCAATTCTGGTCAGGATTTCTTCCACGCCGCGGAGAAAGGCTTCCATGAAAAGGGTTTGCTGATCCGGAAAATACCGGTAGATGGTGGCATGGGAAATACCGGCTTCGCCGGCAATGTCGCGAATGTTGACTTTATGAAACGGCTTGACCCCAAAGACCCGTTCTGCCGCATCAATGATTACGTCCCGCCTGGCATTTTGCTCCTGCTTCTTTAAATCCGCAAACGTCTGCTTTTCAGGTATGTCCATTGCGCGCGCCAGGTTGATTCTCCTGTTTCAATGGTTCATGGTTGTTTAAAAGCTTTGATTTTATTTTTTGAACCTTAAACCATTAACTTTAAACTTTAAACCTTAAACTTTAGACCTTGAACCTTGAACCTTTACTGCTCCATCACTTCAGACAAGGCCAGATCCTGATAGGCATGAAACAAGCGGTGACAGAATTGGTCCCATTGCTTCCAGAAATCCAGTGAGGCATCGTCTGTGCCAAAGGGTTCGGCGACTGCGGACAATTCCTTGATTTCTTGGGCCAAGGGAGCAACAACCTCGGATTTGGCACCTTTGAGCACTCCGGCAACAAATTCTTCCGGGGGATACCAAGGCTTTGCCCGCTGAATGTCCCGGTAAATCTGTGTGAGCAAAACATTTCGCGGTCCCTCCCAGAGTTCGTTGACCGCCCCGTCCCGGTATATGCGCGGAAGAGAGGAAAAATCCTCCATGACCCCGTGGCCGCCGAAAATGGACATGGCCATCCGGGTGATGTCAACAGTATCCCAGGAAGCCGTGATTTTCTGCAGCATGATCAGTTCCCGGATGTCAAAGCGATGGCGTTTCTGCGCTTGGGTTTCATCATTTGTCATCCCGCCTTTGAGCCCGCCTTCCAGGGCCAGAAAATCCCGGTAAAGCCGGAAGGCCCCGGCTGTGGTTCTGCGGGCGGCTGTTTCCATCTCCCGGATCTGGCCGGCCACCAGGGGAAAGCGGTTGATGGGCATGCCAAAGGCCTCCCGGTACTCGCTGTATTTTTTGGCTTCCCGGGCTGCCCGGGTCATGCTGGCCGCACCCGAAAGCCCCACAGTAAGACGTGAATAGGTGAGCACCACGCCCACCACGTTGGCCACCCCCCGGTCCAGGGGGCCCACGGGATAGGCCACGGCCCCGTCAAAAGTCAGTTCTGCCGTGGTCAGCTCGCTGGTGCCCATTTTCCATTTGATCCGGTCAATGGTATACCCGTTTCGGATCTCCTTTTCCTTGTTTCCCGGCAGCCAGGAGGGCACCACAAACAAGGCCACTTTTTCCGCCCCTTTGGGCCGCGCAGTGACAACGGCGTAGTCGGCATGGGTGGCGGAACAGAAAAACTTGGTTCCGTACAGCCGCCAGGTGCCGTCTTGTTCCACGGCTTCAAGCACGTTGGCCGGCACGTCAGAGCCGCCGTGGATTTCGGACAAATATTGGGCGCCGATGGCAAAATCGCCGTCAATGCCTTCCTTGCAGTGCTGGACAATCTGTTTTAGCTCCGGGGTGTCGGCAAACTGTTCGATAATGGCCACCAGCCCCTCGGTGCAGGTTACGGGGCAGGCAATGCAGGCTTCGCTGTTTTGATAGATCAGATACATTTTGATCAGTTTGACCCATGGGTCGGTTTTCTTCGAAAAAAGGGCCTCTTTGAAGACTTCCTCTTCCATGACCCGGGTTTCCATGGGCCGGACAATGCGGTCGATGCGATGATTGTGGCCGTCATAGTGCATCATGTACGGCCGTTTTTCCGGCCAGGCAATGGCATCGGCCAGATCCCGCCACCGAAAGGAGGCTTTTTCAGAGACTTCTCCGGCCGCCTTGTCGACCATTTCGAATTTGTCTCCGGTGTAGCATTTCAGGACCTGTTGGATAAACGGATCATCCCGGTAGTAGTCCACCTGATTTCGCCACTCAAGAAACGGGTCGAAATTGTAGGAATTGATTTCCCTTGGATTACGTTCCATATGGTGCTCTCCTATTATAAATAGTTAATAAAATAACCATTGGTTACTTTATTAAATCAATGATCATTTTTTTGTCAAGCAAAACCCTGATAAGCCTGTAAAAAGTTTTTTTTACAGGCAGTGTTAAGTTTTAAGTGATTAATTGCTACGTCTCACAATAAGTGACCCCAAAAGTCCAACAATAAATGACTGTAGATGGGGTTAACCAGTATCAGTCAACCCCATCTTATAGATTAT
>NZ_JBSRLA010000081.1:0-13046 GCF_055149105.1 Desulfosalsimonas sp.
ATTCAGCAAATGCCGGAGCTAAAAAATTTCAAACTGTTTGAGGCCGACAGGCCGAGTTTTTGAAATTTTAAGCGAAGGCATTGGCTGAATCCGTAAACGATCAGGAGCGAAAAAACTGACCCCGGCCTTGGGCTTCCTTCCTTTTTACGGGTTACGGCCGCACAACCGCCTTGACGATTTCGAAATCACCGGCGTGCAGGTTTTCAAAAATCTTTTGCAGATCGGCAAATCCCGCCCTGCAGTTGATCATCTGCGATACATCAAGCCGATTGTCTGCCATAAATCCCAGGGCTGTATCAAAATCATCCATTTCGTAAGCCATGGACCCCCTGAGCCGGATTTCCTTGGAGGTGAGCATCAGGGTGGAAACCGGCTGGGGGGAGAAATTAATGCCGGCAAGCACCAAAACGCCCCCGGGCAGCAGGGCTGAAATGGCCGTTGCAATGCCCGCATCCGCTGCAGAAGTTTCAATGACCGCATCAAAACCGCCATTGGAGGCCACCTTGAGATTTTTTTTGAGCTTTTTGTCCCCTGCGTCAAAAGCCTGATCCACATAGGGCCATGTGCCGGCATAGTAGAGCCGCTTTGGATTGCGTTCGCACAAGCCCACCTGCGACGCCCCGGCAATGCGGGCCCAGGCCGCGCTCAGCAAACCAATGGTTCCGCCGCCGATGACCAGCACTTTGGCCCCCACCCTTATGCCGGCCTGATTTACGGCATGAAGGGCCACTGCCGCCGGCTCCACCAGGCATGCGGCCTCGTCGGTGACGGTATCGGGCAGACGCCGAACCATATCCGGGCGGCCGGCCACTTTTTCCGCAAACGCCCCGGGCGCGTTGTTGCCGGGTACGGGGCGGGTAAAGGCCCGGGGGCAGAGGTGAAACCATCCTTTTTCACACATGGGACAGGCGTTGCAGGGATTTAGCGGAATATAGGTCACCCGGTCGCCCGGGGCAAGATCGCTCCTGGGACCGGCATCCGCCACTGTGCCGCAAAACTCGTGGCCCATGATCAGCCCGGGCGCGCCATCCATGCCTGTTCCCATTTCCCAGTAATGCAGGTCCGAGCCGCAGACACCGCAGGCTGATACATTGATGACAACATTTTGGCCGTCTGCGGCCGGTTCGGGTTCTTCAACCGATTCAAGCACCCGGGGCCGGGTGAGTTTTACAACGCGCATATCCTGTTTTCCTTTTGCCTCTGGTTATGGGGAAGTTGTGCTGCAAACCCGCAGCAAGACTTATCCGGCGCTTTGGACAAACCTGGCCTGGAGCCGCCGCATGCCCTTTAGCCAACGGTCATAGTCCGCGGCCTTGCGCTCCATATAGGTGGCCACTTCCGGATGGGGCAGCACCAGAAACCTTTCTTCTGCCAGGGCACTGAGGGTTTCTGCAGCCACCCTGTCGGCATCGATCATCCCGTCGACCGCGGCCACACCCCCGCCCTGGCGGGTCATTTTGGTTTCAACAGCCTGGGGGCAGATGGCCGACACCCCGATTCCCTGGTCTGCGTAGGTAATGGCCAGATTTTCAGCCAGGCCCACGGCCGCGTGCTTGGTCACCGAGTAAGGGGCTGAGCCGATCTGGGACAGCAGCCCGGCAGCCGAGGCGGTAATCACAAACCAGCCCCCGCCCCGGGCGATCATTTTATCCATCACCGCCCGGGCTGCATACACGTGAGCCATGACGTTGATTTCCCATATCCGCTGCCAGTCCTGGTTGGACACTTCAAGGGCACCGGCAATGAGAATGCCGGCATTGGAGCAAAAAACGTCAATGGGACCGCATTTTTCCTCCACGGTTTCCACCAGGTCAATGACATCCTGCTCATGGGACACGTCACAGGATACGGCCATGCCGCCGGTTTCCCCGGCCACCTGCCGGGCGCCTTCCATGTCGATATCCGCGGCCGCCACAGCCCGTGCACCGTTTTGCGCAAAACACCGGCAAAGGGCCGCACCGATTCCGCTGGCCCCGCCGGTGACCACTGTCACCTTATTTTTGACATCCATCCGCGTTCACCTTTCTTGCTGCCGGGTCATCAAACCTTATTTGGCAACCACCGTCTCCGGCAGTTTCCGGGAGAGAATCTCAACGGTTTCCTCCACGAGTTGCTCCACCAGCAGGCCGGCGGGCTTGATATCATCGATGATGCCCGAAACCTGTCCGGCCAGGCCGCCGATATAGTCTTTTTGATCAGCCCGGATAAATCCGTGGAGCAGGGCTGATGACAGCACCACCTGTCCCGGAAACGGAATCGGATCCAGTCCGGACTCAGCCCAGAGATCATGGAACCGATTGTAACTGGCCCGAAGGGTCTTGCCCGTGTAAGCGGTGCTCACCCGGGTGTCTTCATCCGTGGACTGAAGAATTTTTTCCTTGTTGACCTGCAGTGCGCCGCCTTCTTTGGTGGCCAGAAACCGCGTGCCCATCCACACGCCGGTACATCCCATGGCCAGTGCCGCGGCAATGCCACGGCCGTCGCCGATGCCGCCGGCCGCCAGCACGGGAACCGGTGCGGCGGCATCCATGGCTGCGGGCAAAAGCGCCATGGTGCCGATACGGCCGGTATGGCCGCCGCCTTCATGGCCCTGGGCCACCAGCAGATCAATACCCGAATCAGCCATTCTTTTGGCATTCTTGGCGTTTCCGGTAATGCCCAGCACCTTCATGCCCGCCGCATGCGCATCTTCGACCATGAAGCCCGGGTTGCCCAGCCCGGCGCAGAAAAGGGGGACCCGCTCCTCGATGCATACCCGTATGGATTCCTGGGGGCGGTAGGTGGTGGAATCGGTCCGGATCATCACATCTTCGGGTTCGGCAATGCCCAGATCGGCCTTTATCTTTTCATACCAGTCCTGGTGTTGCTGCGGCAGGGTCCTGACCACATCCATCAGGGGAATGCGGGTCTGGCCGCCGCCGGCTTCAGAAGCCGTGGAAAGATTTAAGCTTTTGGGAAGCAGCAGGTCCACCCCGAAAGGCTTGTCTGTCTGTTTTTTGATCTCCCGGATGGCCTCCTGGAGTTCTTCGACAGTATATCCGCTGCCGCCCAGCACGCCAAGGCCGCCGGCCTCGGAGACCGCCACCACAAGTTCCACCGGCGCCCCGGTATTTTCCCCCACCAGGGTGGGCCCCATGCCGGCGCTCAGAATCGGATATTCAATCCCGAGCATATCGCACAACGGGGTTTTGAGTATTTTTTTGCCCATGTCCGCTCCTTAATCGGGTTCAAGAAAGGAAATGTTTCCCTGTTGTCAGGCAAGTGCTCCGCCGTCGCAGGCGATGGTTTCGCCGGTGGTAAAGGAGGCCGCATCCGAAACCAGATACAAAACCGCGCCGGCCATTTCCTCCGGGGTGGCGTGGCGGTGCATGGGGATGCGATCAATAACCATGTCATAAAATTCCTTGTTTTCCATGAGCGCAGAGGAAAACCTGGTTTGGGTAAAGCCCGGCAAAAGGGCGTTGACCCGGATGTTTTTCGGCGCCAGCTCCTTGGCATAGCCCTTGGTCATGGAGATCATGCCGGCTTTGGTCATGGAGTAGACACCCTGCATGGGTGCCGGGCTCACCCCGTTGATGGAAGAAACATTGACAATGGCGCCGCCGGAATTGTTTTCCGCCATGAGTTTGGCCGCGTTTTGAATCATGAAAAAGGGGCCCTTGAGATTGACTTCCACGGTTTTGTTAAAGGCGGATTCAGGGGCGTTGACCATCTCTCCGAAATAGGGGTTGGTGGCGGCATTGTTGACCAGGATATCCAGCCTGCCGTATTTTTCCCTGACCTGTGCAAACAGGTTTTCGATCTGGTCGTAATATCCCATGTTGCAGCTCATGGACTCGGCTTTGCCGCCCTTTTGCTCGATTTTCTGCTGCACTTCCTGCAGGGCGTCGATCTTTCGGCTCACCAGGATACAGGCGGCGCCGTAATCGGCCAGGGTAACGGCGATGGCCTCTCCGATGCCCCGGCTGGCGCCGGTGATCAGGGCGACCTTGTTTTCAAGGGAAAAAGAAATCATAACAATATTCCTCCTTTTGATTGCACAGGCTTGGGCTCATGGGTTGCAGGTTTGGTATACGCGCCTTACTGTTATATTCATACAAATTTATCACAAAACTTGTAAAGATGAAACCGCGTCCGTGTCAATAAAAAAGCGAGCGCTCGTTATTTTTTTTATTGACCCACACCCGTTCCCTTGGGTAAACATTGATTTTAAAGACCGTTTTTTCCACCCTTAACCACCAACACATCCGGAGGCGTCATGGCAGCACAAATCAAAGCCCCCCTGGCCGGAAAAGTGATTTCCGTTCTGGTCAGCCCCGGCGAAACTGTGGAGGAAGACGACGAGATCCTGATCCTGGAAGCCATGAAAATGGAGGCCTCTGTTTATGCATTAGCCGGCGGCACCATCGGGGAAATCAAAGTCAATCCCGGAGACAATGTTGACCAAGATGATGTCCTGATGACCCTGGAATAAAACCCCCGGTATCCGGGGCCTGAAAAAAACGAGGTGGGCACATGCACAAGTATTTTAAAAACATGGATGTCCTGGGAAAGCCGCTCAAGGACAAGGTCCGGAACAGAAACCGCGACAGCGCAGAGGCCCTGCAAAAACAGGAGGCCGAAATCCGCGAAGCCAAAGACCAGACCCGGCGGTTCGGCCTGTCTGCGGAAAAAATCAATTCCCGGGGCCAGCTCACCATCTGGCAGCGCCTGGAAATCCTTGTGGACGAAGGCACATGGCGGCCTTTGCACACCCTGTACAATCCGGCTGACAACAGCGACTGCACCACCAACGTGGTCGACGGGCTGGCGAAAATCAACGGCCGGTGGGCCGTGGTCATCGGTTTTGACAACAAGTACCTGGCCGGTGCCTGGGTGCCGGGTCAGCCGGAAAACATCCTTCGGGTGACGGACCTGGCCAAGCGCCTGAACCTGCCGCTGATATGGGTGGTCAACTGCAGCGGGGTCAAGCTGCCGGAGCAGGAAAAATTCTATGCCGGCCGCAGATGCTCGGGCACCACGTTTTACCGGCATGCGGAACTCGAGCAGATGGGCATTCCCATCCTGGCCGGCATTTACGGAACAAACCCGGCCGGCGGCGGATACCAGGCCGCAAGCCCCACGATCCTGTTTGCCCACCAAAACTGCAACATTGCCGTGGGCGGCGCCGGCATTGTCAGCGGCATGAGCCCCAAGGGCTATTTTGACACCCAATCCGCGCAGGAACTCATTGACGCGGCCCAAAAAAACCAGGCCAGCCCCCCGGGCACCGTGGACATCCATTGCGATGAAACCGGATTTTTCAGATTTGTCTTTGACAAGGAAGAAGAAGTGCTGGCGGCCATGCGCGAGTACATGCAAAAACTGCCCGCCTATGACCTTGATTTTTTCCGGGTCGATGAACCACAGAAACCCGCCCTGCCCGCAGATGATCTCTACACCCTGCTGCCGGCCAATCCCAAACGAACCTACGTGTTTGAAGAAATCCTGGCCCGGCTGGTGGACGCAAGCCACCACATGGAATTCCGGCCCGACTACGGCCCGGAGGTCTACACCGGCATAGTGAAGATAAACGGACTGGCCTTTGGCTGCATCGGCAACCGGCAGGGACTTTTGCCCAAGGGGTATCCGGAATATGCCGATTATCCCGGCATCGGTGGCAAGCTCTACCGGCAGGGGCTCATCAAGATGAACGAGTTTGTGACCCTGTGCGCCAGAGACCGGCTCCCTGTTATCTGGTTTCAGGACACAAGCGGTGTTGACGTGGGCAACCAAGCGGAAAAAGCCGAGCTGCTGGGCCTGGGCCAGAGCCTGATCTATTCGATCCAGCAAACCGATCTGCCCATGATGCTGGTGACCCTGCGCAAGGGCTCGGCTGCGGCCCACTACCTGCTGGGCGGGCCCACAGCCAACCGGCAAAACGCCTTTACCCTGGGCACGGCAGCCACAGAAATATACGTGATGCACGGGGAAACCGCGGCTGTTGCCGCCTATACCCGACGCCTGATCAAAGATCAGCAGGCGGGAAAACCCCTTGAACCCACCATTGAAAAAATGAACCAACTGGTTGAAAATTATCACAAAACTTCCCGGCCCCTGTTTTGCGCAAAAACCGGGCTGCTCGACGAGGTGGCGGACTTGAATCAAATCCGCGGATACCTGGAGGCTTTTGCCGAATCCGCCTACCAGAACCCGAGGTCCATCTGCCCCCAGCATAACATGATCCTGCCGCGGATCATTCTGGGCTGACACCGTAATACCATCAATCTTGATGGCACCGTAAAAAGTCTGATTTCAGATGGTGCCGTAACCGGGACAAAAATCAAGAGGTTTTGCCATGGACAATCAAAGCAAATGGCACAAAACCCATTGCAGCCGGATGGACCACGGGGGATGCGCCCTTAACGTAAAAACCAAAGGCGGAAAAATCACCGGCATCACCGGTGATCCGGAAGGATTTCTCAACCAGGGCTATAGCTGCCCCAAGGGCCGGGCCGCAGCGGAAATCCACGAAAGCCCCTACAGGCTCAAAACCCCCCTGATCCGCACCGGCCCCCGGGGTACCAACCAGTGGCGCAAGGCCACCTGGCCGGAGGCTCTGGAGGCCGCGGCCCGGGGTCTGGATCAGGCCAGACAGGACTACGGGGCCGGGTCCGTGGCATTCTGCCAGGGCATGCCAAAGGGCCTGGAGCACTTTGCCCTGATCCGCCTGGCCAACACATTCGGCTCTGCCAACGTGGTGGCGGTCCAGGATGTCTGTCATGCGCCAAGAGAACTAACGGGCCGGCATATGTGCGGTTTTTACCCGGTGGCCGACGTTCACCGCAGAAGCGATCTCATTGTTTTGTGGGGCAGCAACACCCGGGCCACCAATGAAGAGGGCATTATCAACTCCCAAATCACCGCCCGGATCCGGCAGGGTGCGGACCTGATGGTCATTGATCCCAGAAAAACCACCCTTGCCCGGCAGGCGGATTTCCATTTGCAGCTGCGTCCGGGCACTGACTGCGCCCTGGCGCTTGGCTTTCTGCATGTCATTATCAGAGAAGGCCTTTTTGACCGCCATTTTGTCCAAAACTGGTGCACGGGCTTTGAGGCCCTGGCAGCGCATGTCAAAGCCTTTGACCCGCAATGGACCGCATCCGTGACCGGGGTGGACAAGGCGGAAATCATTTCCGCGGCCCGGGCCTACGGCCGGGCCCGGCCCGCATGCACGGCCTGGGGAAACGCCGTGGAACAAACCCCCCAGGCCTTTGACACCATCCGGTGCATTGTCTCGTTAATGGCGATATGCGGCAACCTGGATGTGCCCGGCGGCAATATCCGGGCGGCCGAGCCCGCACTCCTTGCCCCGGGCAAATTCGTGCGCGCGGACCTGATGCCGGACAAACGCACTCAATGCCTCAACGCCGCCTATCAAACCAGTCCCATGCTCATGACCGTGCCCCCGGCGTTTTTCCGGCGCGCAGTCCTCGACCATACCCCCTACCCGGTGCGCGCGGCCTACATGCAGTGCACCAATCCCATGCTTTCGTACGCGGATTCGGAAATGACCCGCAAGGCGCTTTTGAAACTGGATTTTCTGGCTGTGGCTGACGTGGTCATGACCCCAACGGCCGCCCTGGCAGACGTGGTGCTGCCCGCGGCCACGGCGTTTGAATTCGATGATATCGGCCACTACGGCCTGGGCCACGGCATTGTCCTGGCCCGGCCCAAACTCGTGGATCCCCCGGGGCAATGCCGGCCGGACATGGCCGTGATCAATGACCTGGGCCGCCGTCTGACAGACCCGGATCTTTGGTTTGACAATTCCAAACAGATGCTGGAATCCCTGATTGCCCCCTCGGGGCATGACTGGGAAAGTTTTGTGGAAAAAGGATTTCTGACAGGCGAGCAGGAATTTCGGGTTTACGAAAAAAAGGGGTTTTCCACCCGCTCGGGCAGGGTGGAGCTGGCCATGGAAAATGCTGAAAAGCTGGGAGCCGAAGCTTTGCCCCAATACAGGCCGCCTGCGGACCTGCCGGATGCAGACTATCCCCTTTTGCTCACCAGCGCCAAAAGCCCCAATTACCTGCACTCATCCTACCGGTGGGTCAAAAGCCTGCGACAGCGCGAGCCTGTGCCCCAAATCCGGATTCATCCGGACACGGCAAAGTCCCTTGACATCACCGACGGCAGCCAGGTTCGCATTGAAACCCGAAACGGAGCCATTGTCCAGACCGCTTTGCTCACCCCGGAGGTTTCCCCTGAAGTGGTGTGCGCCGTGCACGGGTGGTGGTTTTTGGAATCCGGCGCACACAAGCGCCAATCCTGGCAGGCGGCCAATTTCAACATGCTCACATCAGCCAACACCCTGGGCCGCCAGTTCGGCACACCTCGGATGCGCGCCATTGCCTGCCGGCTTGCGCCGGCCTGAAAAAATCATTTTCTGCCCAACGATCCGGCCGGTTACAGCACCGCAAGAAAGATGCCCGCAGCCACGGCCGATCCGATCACCCCGCCCACATTGGGACCCATGGCAAACATGAGCAAAAAATTCGAAGGGTTGTCCTCCTGCCCCACGGTCTGGCAGACCCGCGCGGACATGGGAACCGCTGAAACCCCCGCCGCACCGATCAGGGGATTGACCTTGCCGCCCGTGGCCATGCACATGAGTTTTCCCATGAGCACACCGGTGGCCGTGCCGATGCCAAAGGCCACCAGGCCGAATATCAGGATCTGGATGGTCTCAACAGTGAGAAAATAATGGGCACTGCACTTGGCCCCCACTGTCAGGCCCAGGAAAATGACAATAATATTGTTGAGCTCGTTCTGGGCGGCCTTGCTCAAGCGGTCGGTGACACCGCATTCCCGGAAAAGATTGCCCAGCATGAGCATGCCCAGAAGCGGCAGGGCCGTGGGCAGAAAAAGGCCGGTGACCAGGATGACAATAATGGGAAAAAGAATTCTTTCACGTTTGGAGGTTTCCCGGAGTTCCTGCATTTCAATCATGCGTTCTTTTTTGGTGGTCAAAAGCCGCATGATGGGCGGCTGGATCATGGGCACAAGGGCCATATAGGAATAAGCGGCAACCGAGATGGCCCCGAGCAGGTGCGGAGCCATCTGCGAGGACAGATAAATGGCCGTTGGCCCGTCTGCACCGCCGATAATGCTGATGGCCGCCGCCTCCAGGTCCGTAAACCCCAGGGCCAGCATGGCCAGGAAAGTGGCAAATATCCCGGCCTGGGCCGCAGCTCCCAGCAGCAGGGTTTTGGGGTTGGAAATCAGCGGGGAAAAATCGGTCAGGGCACCGATTCCCATAAAAATCAACGGCGGATAAATCCCCAGCTCAATGCCCAGGTAAAGGTAATGCAGCAGGCCCCCGGGCTGGCCGTTTTCAGGCTGGGCCATCATGGGCGACAAGGGGAAATTGACCAAAAGGATGCCAAAGCTGATGGGCACCAGCAGCAGGGGTTCGTATTTTTTGGCAATGCCCAGATACAGAAGAAAAAGGCCGATGGCCATCATGGCCAGGCCGGAGAGCTCGATATTGGCAAAACCCGTCTGATTTATAAAGTAGAAGAATTTATCCATTTATCGTTTCAACCCCTTTTTTTCCCCTGCCCTTGCCCAAAAGCCGGTCACATTCCTTTTGATTCCAGTAAAAATAACCCTTTTGATCCGGGACAATCAGGTGGCTGACAATCAAATGGCTGACAACCGAGTGTGCATGGGAAATACCGATTTTTTCCGCCTTCTCGATTAACGCCGGAAGGGAAAACGGCTCTCCGATGGCATGGATCAAAAGATTGAGCTGCCGGGCCGATTCATGGATATCGTCAAAATACGGGCCCGGCGGCTCGGGTTTTTCCGGTTTTTCCGGAAAAACCCAAAGCCGCACCCGATCCAGCCAGGCTTTTGGGTTTTCCCATACACCCAGCACCACATGAAGCCGGGAAATAATGACGGCCAGCACAACCAGGGCGATAAACACAACGGTTACGCCCAGCACCGCCAGGGAAACGCCGTGATAATGGGATATGGCCTCCAAGCCTTTCATTGCAGATAACCGATCTGGGGTCTGGTTTGAATGAATTTGTTGATTTTTTTCAGCACTTTTTCCACAAGCCCGGAATTGCTCTGGAGCAGTTCCAGAAACTCAGTGCCGGATATGCAAAGCAGCTCCCCCTTTGTCAGCGCCGTCACGTTGGCCGTGTATTCAGAGGGAAAGCTCACAGATGACCAGCCGATAATATCGCCCTTCTGATTCAGGGTAATGGCGCGGCCGTCATTGTAATGGATCATGAAATGCCCCCGCAGTATCACGAAAAAGCAGTGGGCCCGTTCGCCCTGCCGGAGCATCTGCTCGCCTTCAATCACCCATACATGGGAAAGCAGGGGATAGAGCTGATCCCATTCATTGGGAAGCAGATCCCGGAAAATCTTCAGCTTTTTGATCTGTCCGGCATCCAAATGATGCATATGATTTTCGTTCCTTTAATAATAATGGCTCTCCCCGGAGACTTTGCCCCGGAAAATATAATAACAATAAGCCACATAAGCCAGGATCACGGGCAGCAAAACAACCGTGCCCACCAGCAGCAGAGACTGGGATGCAGGGGCTGCCGCGGCCTGGCGAAAGGTGATTTCAAATGGCACCAGATAGGGCCACATGCTGATACCAATGCCGAGATACCCGGTAAAAAACAGGCCGAAACTCATCAAAAACGGGCCGACTTCCTTTCCCCTGCGCAGATGCCGCCAGATCAGCACAATGAGCACAGCGCTGGCCCCGGGCAGGGGTGCGAGAAAAAACACATTGGGCAGGCTGAACCACAACTGCCGGATATCGGCGTTGATCGCAGGCATGCTGATACTGACCGCGGCCAGAAACAGGGCCTGGTAAATCAGGGTATAGGAAGCGGTTTTTGCGGCCCATTGCTGAGTCAGATCCTCGGTTTTCATGACCAGCCAGGTGGCCCCCAGCAGGGCATAGCCGAAAATAACCGCCACACCGGTCATGAGGCTGTAGGCGTTTAACCAGTCAAAGGCCCCGCCGGCATAGCTGCGCCCGGTGACTTCAACGCCCTGCACAAAGGCGCCGATGATCACCCCCTGCATGAACGCCGCGGCAAGGGAGCCGAAATGAAAAGAATAATCCCAGATCCACCTGGTTGGCTCTTTGGCCTTGAACCGAAACTCAAATGCAACGCCCCGGAATATCAGGCCCAGGAGCATGACAATCACCGGGATATAAAAAGCCGGCATGAGCACCGCATAGGCCAGGGGGAAAGCGGCCAGCAGCCCGCCGCCGCCCAGCACCAGCCATGTTTCATTGCCGTCCCAAAACGGCGCCACTGAATTCATCATGGCATCCCGGCACTGGTCCGTGGGGGCAAAGGGAAACAGTATCCCCACCCCCAGGTCAAAACCGTCGAGCAGAACATAGAGAAAAACAGCCGTGGCGATCAGGGCATACCAGATCAGCGGCAGATCCAGAAAACCTTCAAGACTGAACATGACGGCCTCCTTTTTTTCGTGCCACGTCCGTGACAAGGGGCGGTTGCTCCATGCCGTGGCCACCGTAAACACCTTCGCCGTCCTCGGGCCCCTTGTTGATCAGATGCAGGATATAATAGGTGCCCGCACCGAATACAAACAAATAAACCACAATAAAGGCGGCCAGGGAAAGGGCCACGGACTGGGCCATCACCGGTGATACCGCATCGGCGGTGCGCAGCACCCCCTGTACGATCCAGGGCTGTCGGCCCACCTCGGTGACAAACCAGCCGGCCAGAACCGCCACAAAACCCGCTGGGGTCAGCGCCATGCACCAGTACTGAAACCATCTGGCTTCAAACAGACGTTTTCGCAAATAAAGGACAATGGCGGCCACCCCGGTGGCAATCATGAGCAGTCCCAGGCCCACCATGATGCGAAAGGTCCAGAACACAACCGCCGCAGGCGGACGCTCGTTTTCCGGCCAGGCCTTTAATCCCCTGACCTCGCCGTCCAGGCTGTGGGTCAGAATCAGGCTGGAAAGCTTGGGGACTTCCACAGCATACCGGGTGATTTCCGCCTCCTGGTCCGGCCAGCCGAAAAGCACCAGGGGTGCGCCCCGGGTGGTCTCCCAAAGCCCTTCCATGGCCGCGACCTTGGCCGGCTGATGCTCAAAGGTGTTTAAGCCGTGCATGTCTCCGAACAAAAGCTGAAGCGGGGCCACAAAAACAGCCATGATCATGGCCATGCCCAGCATCACCCGGGCGTGGGCGATATGGCGCTTTTTCCATAAATAAAAAGCCCCGATGCCGGCCACGGTAAAGGCGGTGGTCAGATAGGCGGCCGTGACCATGTGGATAAACCGGTAGGGAAACGACGGGTTGAAAATCACCTCCAGCCAGTCTGTGGGATAGAGCAGCCCGTGCTCTCCCACCCGGAATCCGACGGGCGTCTGCATCCAGGAGTTGGCCGAAAGAATCCAGAAGGCTGAAACCAGTGTGCCGGCGGCCACGATCACGGTGGCGGCAAAATGCAGCCTCGGGCTGACCCGGTTCCAGCCAAACAGCATGATTCCCAGAAAAGAGGCTTCCAGAAAAAAGGCGGTGAGCACCTCATAGCCCAGAAGCGGTCCGATGATGTTGCCCCCGGCATCCGAGAATATGGACCAGTTGGTGCCGAACTGAAAGGAGAGCACCACCCCGGAAACCACGCCCATGCCGAATGTCACGGCAAATATCTTGACCCACATCTTATAGACGTCTGCATAAACCTGCTTTCCGGTCCGCAGCCATCGCCATTCCAGCACCGCCAGCCAGCTGGCCAGCCCGATGGTAAAACTCGGAAAAAGAATATGAAAGGACACGGTAAAGGCAAACTGCACTCGTGCCAGAAAAACCGGGTCAAGGTGTTCAAACATGATCATCCCCCTTGTATTGCGCCGGCAATAAAATCACGGGATTTGCCAACAGCCGCCAACCAATAAACAAATAACTTATTGATTTTACTTAACACTTAATCACTTAAAACTTAACACTGCCTGTAAAAAAGACTTTTTACAGGCTCATCAA
>NZ_JBSRLA010000082.1:0-12543 GCF_055149105.1 Desulfosalsimonas sp.
CCGTAAAAAGTTTAAGATCAAGGCTTGCGCGATTCCGAAGAATGCAGCGTACTTATCCGTACGTGAAATTCTGAGGAATCGCGCGTAACGCAGATATTGAACTTTTTACAGCACCATCAAAAGTGAAACTGCACCATGGTGGCCCCCAGTTCAATAACATCGAATTCCGCAAGCTGAGTGCGGGTTTTGACAGGCTGATAATTTAGCTTTACGCGGCTTTTGGGGTGCTCCGGAACCAGATAATAGCTATCATCGGACTTTTCAATAAACGCCTCGGTTTTGCGCACACGCCAGCCACGGGCCCGGATATCACAGCCCGCATCTTTTCCCAGGGTTGTCCGGTTTTTTTCAACAGGCATGGGAGGGCGGGTTTCAGACAAAAAACTGATCACCGGCTGTACAGTGGTTTCCTTCTCCTCGGGTTCGGCCATTTCAGCAACCCCTCTGGCCAGCCTGGCCCGGTGGTCGGCAGTGTCAATCTGCAAAGTGGCCTGGTGGGTATTTTCCTGAAAATCCGGCGGTTTTTCCTCGTCATTGCCGTATGCGAAAACCATGGTGTGGTTCCCCAGGGAAATCACATCCCCGTGGGACAGGCGGCGGGAAATCACTAGTTCCTTGTTGACAAAAGTGCCGTTTCGGCTGTTGAAATCCGTGAGGTAAAAATGCTGTCCTTCGGGTTCCAGTTCCGCGTGCGTGCTGGAAACGGCCGAGTCCTCCACACGGATATCATTGTTTTGGGCCCTGCCGATACGAATTTTACGGGACGGATCAAGTCGATAGGTCTTGAGTTTTTGTTCACCGGACTTCAGCACCACATACGGCATAGACACCTTCCATGTCGATTTTCGGAAACACGGACCAATTTTAACAAATCTCATTGATTTTATTTAAAATTCATCGGTTCGACCAATATAGGCTTTTTAAAAACAAAGGTCAACCGCAAAATTGCCGTAAATCCCGCCGCTCCTGCGGAAAAAATCTCATTGACGGCCGGCTTAAAGACAAGCTAACCTGAAAATCGCTCAGTTTCGGCTGAAGTCATTTCATCATCCATTGATCCGCCCGGCCACCCGACTGCTGAAAGGGCAAACCAGGTTTTTTACATGCGCAAGGCAACTGCAGACATCCAGTCCATAATCGATTATTTCCTGCACCTGTTTACAATCCAGGTTCTGGGACCGGCCAAAAAACCGGATGCCGCACAAGCCGTCCGCATATCCGACAATTCAACAGCCAGTACCGTCTATGAATTAAAGCTCCGGATCGGGAAAACCGATAAATACCGGCGCATGAGCATACTGCCCATCGGTGAGCGGGTGGAGAGCAAAAGCATGTGTTTCAGTGTGATCTACGACGAACCCCTGGTCATCAAAATACCGCCCCACCCCATCACGGAACTGACGACCTATCTGGCTCACATCAAGCTGGAGCATCGGATTGCAAAGCGTTTGTCCCCGACTATTTCCTGTATCTTTCCCCGTATGCACACCATTCTAAAAAAACTGCCCTTTGTCAGGCTGCCCGGGGAACTTACCCCGGAAGAAACCGAAAATGCCTGCATTGCCGAACTCCGGGCAAAACCCGGGGTGCAGCAGTATCTGAAGATCAACAACAGCTTTGTTTATTTCATGGAGCTTTCCAGGCACGGATTTTTCAACCAGGTGATCGAATCCATGCACGTGGTCAAGGAACGCATGCGCAGCGATATCCTCCAGAGCATGCCCGAGGCGTTTACGGATCTGCCCACGTTCGAATCCCTATACGGAAATCACAGCGCACCGGTTTACCTGGATCTTTGCCGGCTTTACGCAGACTTCGAAGACCGGGTGGACCGCCTGAGCGGAAAACACGGAAACACGGGCGTGGCTCCTTACCAGCGCCGGCAGTGGTTTTTTTCCAGGATCGCCGGATTCCGGCCGGAAATCGAGGCGGACGACCTGCCCGAGGGCCTGCCCGAAAAGCTCCACGAACTAACCGATACACTCATCGCGGAAAACCGGCAGAGCCTGGACAATCTTTACAAAACCGTGCATGCCCGCATCCAGCACAAAAATTTTCAAACCAACCGGCTTCGCATAAAGGGGCTGACAGTCAGTGTGCTGGAACTGCTCTATCGCTTAAATCGGCAACAGGTGGCCATCCGGGATCTCAAGCCGGACAACATGTATATTGACCGCCAATTGGACGCGGCTGAACACATCCTGGCAGATCCAACCACATACGGGCTGGGCTTGATTGATCTGGAAACCGCCGTGGGTTTCAACAAGGGGGAAAAACCGCCTCAGCCCCTGCTGGCGGGCACGCCGCCTTTTGCCACCCCCTCGCACGTGTTTCCCAACCCGATTCTCCGGCGGCTTTATCCCGAAACCCTTGAACGCATCTTTTATCTCCAGGACTGGTATGCCGCCGTGGCCATTATCTTTCATATCATCAACGGCCGGGTGCTTTTTGCCAAAACCGGCCGGCTGATGCCCGAAATCATAAGAGCCCGGAGAAATGCCGGGAAAGACCCGGACCGATTGCTCCGGATGTATACCAACGTTTCCGGCAAATTCTGGAAGACCGCAATTGCCGAATTCATTGAAAAAATCAAGCGGTACCAAAACCGAACCGAATCTGTTGAAATCTCATTTCCCCACCACCTGAAAACCTTTCTCGCCGGGTCTGCATACGAGGAAAAGCATCAGCTTGAAGCAGACATCAGATCCCGGATCAACCGCCATTCATTTCTGGACCGGCGGCGGGACGAAATATTAAAAGCCTCGCCCCGTACCCTGCAGAAAAGCATCCGCGAAAAAATCCTGCAGGGCCGCAGACCGGA
Source organism: Desulfosalsimonas sp. (assembly GCF_055149105.1). NCBI lineage: Bacteria > Pseudomonadati > Thermodesulfobacteriota > Desulfobacteria > Desulfobacterales > Desulfosalsimonadaceae > Desulfosalsimonas > Desulfosalsimonas sp. The sequence continues at coordinate 2,822 of NZ_JBSRLA010000082.1, forward strand.
TTCGCAAACCGCAGACGCTCTGCAGGCCCTTTATGCCATTGCGCATGCCAAATACCGGATAGCGCACCTCCAGGAATCCATCCAGCGCATTTCCTCGGCGGCAGACGCCTGCTTTATCCTGTCCTTCATGCTCGAACGGGTGTTTTACACCATGCATCCGCCCGGCTGGTCTGCAGACCCTTCCGGCCGGAAAGGCCCCTGCATGACGCTTTATCCCCCCCGGACAGGCAAAATCTGATCCTGCAATGCGCTCCGGAAAGCCGCCACTTCCTTTTCAAGCAGAGCCAGACGGTGTTCAACACTTTCTGTTTTGTTTTCCTTTGCCGCCTGTTCCAGGTCTGCGGCCGCCTGCCGCACGCGCATGCCGGACAGATTGGCAGAAGCCCCTTTCAGGGAATGCGCAGCCTGTCCCAATGCCCCGAAATCCTTTCGCAAGGCAGCCTGCCGGATCCTGTCCATGTTTTCGGCTGCATCCTCCAGAAACATCTCTGCGATCTCTGCGGCCAGTTCCATGTCGCCTTCCACCCGGTCGATAAAGTCGGCCTTGTCAAAAAGTGCGTCTTTGATTTCACTGTTGCCCATATATCCATATCCTCCAAAGGATTTTTCCGTATCTCATCACATCAGATGATCCGGTCCCGTAGCCGGAACGGAAGTTTCCAGGATTACCAGGGGCGCCTGGCCACATGCCTTTACACCCAGGCGCTGTTTCGGGCTGATATGACTGCAAAAGCCTTGATCCATTTTCTCCCGGTCCTGGTCCCGGGTCATCCAGCCGCTTCCCGAAATCAGGCTCCAGCAACACGCGGCATCTGCAGGCGATGTTATCTCAAAACTTTTTTCAGGATCGATTTCAATGCGCCGGATCGCGCATTGCGCGTCAGTGTGGATTTCAATCACAACGCCCCAGGGCAGAAACCGGGTGGGATGCAAAAAGGCTTCCCTGCGGTTGCGCGCCTTGAGACCGGACACAACCGACCTGACCTCCTGGCTCCGGTTGCGGTCGGCCACCAGCACCGCATCATCGGTTTCCACAATCACCAAATCCCGGATGCCGGCTGCGGCCACCAGCCGGGATTGGGCAAACACAAGGCTGTTTTTTGTTTTCTCAACCAAAACATCGCCTGTGCAGACGTTTCCGTTTTCATCCCCGGTGCCGCACTCCCACATGGCCGCCCAGGAGCCAAGATCGCTCCACCCGGCATCCATCGGGACCATCACGCCTTTTTCGGTTTTTTCCATTACCGAATAATCAATGGAATCCGCCCGGCACCGGCCAAAGGCGCCCGGGTCAAGAAAAAGGGCATCCTGTTCAACACGCCCGTTTTCCAGGGCAAGGCGGCAGGCATCAGCCATGTCCGGGTCAAACTGTTTGAGTTCCTCCCAGATATCTGCGGCCTGAAACAGAAACATCCCTGAATTCCAGCAGTACTGCCCCGAATCCAGATACTGCTGCGCGGTTTCCAGATCCGGCTTTTCCACAAACCTGGAAATGGCAAAGGCTTTCGCTTCTCCGGCATCCACGGCCGGCCCTTTGCGGATATAGCCGTAGCCGGTTTCAGGGCTTTGGGGGACCACGCCAAAGGTGGTCAGATACCCCTGCCGGGCAAAGGCGGCGGCTGTGCCCACTGCCTCGCGGAAAGCCGCAACATCGCGGATCAGGTGATCTGCGGGCAGCACCAGGATCTGCTCATCTGAGGACCGGGACATGGCTTTTAATGCCGCCACTGCAATCGCCGGTGCCGTGTTTCTCCCGACTGGTTCCAGAATGAGCTCAAACCCGTGGACCCCGATTTCCCGAAGCTGGCGGGCAATGCCGTATCTGTAGGTTTCATTGCAAATCACCACCGGCGGCTCCGGGCCCGCAATCCCGTCAAGGCGCATCAGGGTATGCTGAAGCATGGTCCGCGCGCCTGTCATCGCAAGAAGCTGTTTCGGATAAAGCTCCCGGGACATGGGCCACAGCCGGGTACCGGAACCGCCTGCCAGGATCACGGGTATCATAAAATCAGGTCTCCTTTTTCAGGATGGTTTGGCAAATGAAGGTCGATGTCTTTGCTCTGTGGTGATTTTGATCACGGACAAAGCAATTCAAAGCCTGTTGCAGCATCCGGCATCCGCCGGGCATCTGTGCCGGCAATCTCGATGACCACAGCTTCCATAACCTGCCAGACTTTGACACCGGTACGCACGCATCCGGTCACGCTGTTTTGCCCCCGGCCGCAGGCCATGTGCAGGTGCAGCACGGGTTTGCCCGCTTGATCGGGAAAAATCGTACCCGTACCAGCAGCCTCGTGCACTGCTTCAAGCAGATGGGTCATGGGGGTGATCTGCGCAGTCCGGCCGTTTTCAGGTCCCACCACCAGGCGGCTGTCCTTGTCCGCCCCGCCCAGGATGATGATGGCCGCGGCTGAGATTCGGTTTTCCGCGGAAAAGCTTTCAATGGCCTCATGAACAATATCGCCGTCTTCGAGCCGGACCACAAATACCCGGCCAAGTGATGCCTCTGAATATTTCATGGATTGATCTCCATGGCTGTTTTTGAAGTTGTGTGGCCGAAGCTCTCAATTGCCGCCGGCAGCCCCCTGACCGGATGGCCGTCAAAGGCTTGGCAGGTGCCCACGCAAAAGGCGTCGGGAAGCTGCCGGGAAATTGCGGAAAACACCTCCGGCGGGCAGGCAAAAAGCAGCTCGTAATCCTCTCCGCCCGCGGCCATGACATCTGCAGGGACCATTTGGTATTTTTCGCAAAAGGAAGCAAACTCCGGGTCTGCCGGTGTCCGGCAAAGATCCAGGGCCGCGGTGATCCCCGAGGCCCGGGCCAGGTGGCCCACATCTCCGGCCAGCCCGTCGCTGATATCCATGACACAGGCCACTGCATGATCTGCCAGCACCGCGGCTGCGTCAAACCGGGCCATGGGGCGCTTGAACGCCTCAACCAGCCCGGGAAACGAAAAATCGCCTTGCATCAGGCACTTTAGCCCGGCCCGGGCCCGGCCCAGGGGGCCGGTGGCATACAGGCCGAAGCCGGGCCGGGCAGCCGAGCGCACAGGGAAAATCCCGGCATGGCCGGATCCCACAGCAAACATGTCAATGGCCAGATCCTGCGCAGAAGACACGTTGCCGCCGCCCAGCACCGCACCCCGGGCGGCAAGGGATTTGCGGATGCCCTGATAAATTTCCATGACATTTTCCCGGCAAACCGTGGCCGGCAGGGCCAGGTTGACAAAAAGCGCCAGGGGCCGGGCGTAGCAGGCGGCCAGGTCGCTGAAGGCGGTTTCCGCAGCCTTGTATCCGATCTCAGGAAAGCTCTGCCAAAAGCGGCGGAAATGAATGTTTTCATGCTGGGTATCGGTGGTGATAACGGGCCTGGCGATATCGGAAAGCAGGGCCGCGTCATCACCGGCCCCCACCCGGAGCAGTCCTTGCGGGTCCCGGCCATCGCCCGGCTGTCCGAGAATCCGGCGGATCAATAAAAACTCGTCCTGCCAGGGCGTCTGCACAACCCGGGAACGGGTGCCGCAAGCTTGGGCAAAGCGGGCTGCTGCGGCAGCGGGATCATCTGCCCGGGTTATGGCGCTGATCACAGCCACCCCGTCTGCACCGCTTTCCATGCACGCGCCCACTGATTCCGGAAAAATGCCGCCAATGGCCACAACAGGAAGACCGGACCGGCGGACCACTTCGGAAAGGCCGTCCAAGCCGATGGCCTCTCCGGCATCCGCCTTGGTAGCCGTGGCAAATACCGGCCCGGTTCCCAAATAATCGCATTGGGCTGTATCGGTCCGGGAAAGCTCTTCCAAATCAGCCACAGAAACTCCCACAATGGCTGCAGGGCCCAGGATCTGCCGGGCCAGGGCCGGGTCGGCGTCCTGCTGGCCCAGATGCACCCCGTCAGCACCCAGGGCCCGGGCCAGGATCATGTCGTCATTAACGATAAACCTCACCCCGTGGATGGCACACATTTGGGCAATGGCCCGGGCCTCATTAAAATCCGGGGGCAAAAAAGCCTTGCTGCGGTACTGGACAACCGTGGCCCCGGCTGCTACGGCGATTTTCGCCTGCTCCAGGGGCCCGGCTCCGGAGGCGCCGTCATCGGTGATAAAGTAAAACCGCAGATCGATTCTCGTATTTTTCAAAGCACTCCCACGAATTTGACAAAACACGGCTACCGCATCTACACGCAGGCGCCGAAAATTTCCTGCCAGTGCTTAAAACGCCCGGTTTTCTCAGGCCCCCAGGGCTCCAGGGAGGCGGCCACTGCAGCCGGGTCCTTGCGGGTGCCGTCAGGCGGGGGCATCTTGGAGAAAAACAGATCCGCAAAACAGATAATCTGCTCTTCCAGGGTTTCAGGCAGCATGTCGCGCACCGGCAGGGCAAGCTGCTGTCGGGCAATATCTTCTGCGCAAAGCCCCACGCCCACGTGGCGCTCACATACCCGGGCATGGGCCGGCAGACCGTGGCTTTCCAGTATCTGCGCACCCAGCCACCCGTGGCAGACATAGGAATATATGCCGAAACATCCGATTTCCGGGGCATTGACCCGGCAGATGCCGATATCGTGGAGCATGGCCGCCTCTTGGATAAACCCTGTATCCGGTGCCAGGTGCGCCACCCGTTGGGCCACGGTCAGGGCGGCTTCGGCCACAGCCGTGCTGTGGGCGGTCAGCACCCGGTAAGCCAGGGTCCCGGGCCGGTAATAATTGCGGATCAGATCAAGCGGGTTCATTGACCGCAGAGGCGTTTTGCTGCACGCCGGACAAAAGCACCGCCTCGATAAACGGGTCAATCCAGCCGTCTAACACCGCATTGACATTGCCCACATCCATGTTGATCCTGTGATCCTTAACCATCTGATAGGGATGGAGCACATAGGAGCGGATCTGATTGCCCCAGGCGATCTCGCCCTTGCCCTCATGGATGGCCTGCATCTTGCGCTCCTGCTTTTCCTGCTCCAGCTGGTAAAGTCTTGCCCGCAGCACCCGCATGGCCAGTTCCCTGTTTCGAAGCTGGGATTTTTCCTGCTGGCACTGCACCACAATTCCTGTTGGCTGATGGGTGATGCGCACGGCGCTGCTGGTCTTGTTCACGTGCTGGCCGCCTGCGCCGCTGGCGCGGAACGTATCCACCCGAAGATCGTTTTCATCAATATCCACCACGATCTCATCATCGATTTCCGGGTAGACAAACACCGATGCAAAGGAAGTGTGCCGCTTGCCGCTGGCGTTAAAAGGCGATATCCGCACCAGCCGGTGCACCCCGGTTTCCACCTTGAGATAGCCAAAGGCGTTTTCCCCCTTGGCGGTAAAGGTCACGCTCTTGATGCCGGCTTCGTCTCCGGGCTGCAGATCCATGATATCAATGGTATATTTCTTTTCCTCGCACCACCGGTGGTACATGCGAAACAGCATCTCGGCCCAGTCCTGGGCCTCGGTGCCGCCGGCGCCGGCATTAATCGATACAATGGCATTGCGGCTGTCATCTGTGCCGCTTAACATCATGTCCACGGAAAACCGGCGGATCTGTTTTTCCAGTTTTTCTGCATGGCGGCGCACCTCTGTCAAAGAAGACGGATCGTCTTCTTCCTCGGCCAGTTCCAGCAGCACGCCGCAGTCTTCGATCTCCTTGTAAAGGTTCTGCCACCTTTCCATGCGCTGGCTTAAGCGGGAGCGCTCCTGGAGGATCTTTTTGGCATTGTCCGGGTCATTCCAGAAATCTTCGGCGGCCAGAAGACTTTCGATTTCCGCCAGGCGGCGCCGGGTTTCCGGGATGTCAAAGATACCCCTTTAGCTGGTCGATTTTTTCATACAACTCATTTACCATGGATTTGAGTTCCTCAGACATGGCCCTTGTCCTCCTTATTTTATAACAAAAGATATAACACCCCTGTCCGGGGCGATTTTCCATAAGATCCGGTTTATTTTTCCTTCTTTATCAGGAATCCCTGCGGGTTCTCAAGCCTTTTCTCAGGCCGGCCAGGACGAAAACCAGGGCTGCGGCCGCACAAAGGCCCGGCAGCAGATGGGGGTAGCGGGTGTAAAATCCGATCTCGTCTCCGGCCGTCGCCACGTCCCGGGTCAGGCTCGTGGTTTGAAAAACCGCAGAAGATTCCCGGATGCGGCCGGCCGGATCAATAAACCCGCTGATGCCGGTGTTGGCCGCCCGCACCACCGGCCTGCGGTTTTCCACGGCCCGGAACACGGCCATGGAAAAATGCTGAAGCGGCGCGGAAGTGTCACCAAACCAGGCGTCATTGGTGATATTGACCAAAATATCGGCCCCGGCCCGGACCATGGCCGCCGAAAGGTGGGGAAAGATAATTTCATAGCAAATCTGCACGCCCATATCCGCATTGCCGGCCGAAAGCAGGCGCCCGGGCCGGCCCGGGGAAAAATCGCCGGTTTCTGGCACGATTTTTCCCACAAACGGCAACCATTTTTTCAGGGGCACATATTCGCCAAACGGCACCAAGTGGACCTTGTCATACCGGCCGGCCACCCGGCCCCGGGCGTCGATGAGATAGGCGGAGTTAAACAAACGCAGCTTTTTTCCATCCTCCGGACGTTCGTAAGCAGGCGCGCCGGCCAGCAAAGGGATTTTCATCCGTTCTGCCGTGTCCAGGACCCGCCGGGTGCGCTGCGAATCATGAAAGAAATAAAACGGCACTGCGGTTTCAGGCCATACAACCAGGTCAGGCTGTTTTTCGGCAGCACTGAGCGAAAGCCGGATATATTTGTCCAGAGTCGCCTCCACATGGGCATCATCCCATTTCAGGGACTGCTCGATGTTGGCCTGGATCAAGGATACCCGCAACTGCCCGGCAGGCCTGTCTGCCGTATCCTGTTCTGCCAGCCGAAACATCCCGTATCCGCCATTTGCGGCAAAAAGCCCGGCCGCAACCAGCAGACCGGCAACAGCCGCACCCCGGCCCACCGGGCGGTTTTGCCACCGGCCATGAAACAAATGCATAAAAATGAGAAAAAAACACGCGCTCACCGCGCAGACAAAAAAAGACACCCCGTAGACACCGAACAAATCCGCTGACTGGATCAAAACCGGATACCGGTACTGGCTGTAGCCCGCAAGACCCCATGGAAAACCGGAAAACAAAAAAGTTTTGGCATATTCCAGGGCCACCCAGCAGACCGGGACCCAGACCACCAGAAACACCGGCCGCACAGGCACAAGCGTGACAGCCCAGGCAAACACCCCCGTGTACAGGGCCAGGTAAAACGCCAGCAACAGCAGGGCAAAAAAGCTCAGCCAGACGGGCATGGGCCCATAGCGGTGCATGGTGGGCACCAGCCAGTACAAAAGCAGCAGATAATGCACAAATCCGGCAAGCACTCCGAGAAGAAACGCCGCGCCCCCGCCACGGACCCGGCATATTCCGGCCAATAAAAGCCCCGGGGCAAACCAGGCGGCAAAGCCCGCCCCGATTTTGTCAAATGCGCATGCCAGCACCACTCCTGCGGCAATGCAGAAAAACACAGAAATGCTTTTTTCCGGGCTCAGTTTCATGGCTGGCATTGATTTATATTTGTCTTTCAAGCCGGTTTTTTTAATCAAGGATGGCCTTATCAGGATTTCCGACAATTTGTTTGTCTGCCGTCATAGCACAGCAAGTGCGCTGCGGCAAGGCGCAGAGCCTGGGGGGCGGAAAAAAATCCGCCGGCCGAAGCCATTGATGACCGCGGCAATTTTGTTTGAAACTCCATAAGGGATTTGTTAAAAGAAAAGACAATGCCCGCGGGGCGTTTTAGCAACACGAAAACAGCGCATGGACGGCCGGTACACACCGGCCTTGTGGCATTCACTCCGCACCGGAATTTTTTTCATGTCCATTACCCGATTCAGCAAAAAACGGATCCTGGTTACCGGCGGTGCCGGTTTTATCGGCTCTCATCTGTGCGAACGCCTTTTGGAAAAGGGCCACGAGGTCATTTGCGCGGACAACTTCTACACCAGCCGCAAGGCCAACATCGCCCATCTGGTCCACAACCCCTATTTTGAACTGATGCGCCATGACATCACCTTCCCGCTTTACGTGGAAGTCGATGAAATCTACAACCTGGCCGCACCCGCCTCTCCGATCCACTACCAGCTGGACCCGGTGCAGACGGTGAAAACCATTGTGCACGGCGCCATTAACGTACTGGGCCTGGCCAAGCGCCTGAAGGCCAGAATCCTGCAGGCATCCACCAGCGAGGTTTACGGCGATCCCCATGTACACCCCCAGACAGAGGACTACTGGGGCAACACCAACCCCATCGGCCCGAGATCCTGCTATGATGAAGGCAAACGATGCGCGGAAACCCTGTTTTTCGACTATTTCCGCCAGCATCAGGTGGATATCAAGGTTGTGCGGATCTTTAATACCTATGGTCCGCGGATGCACCCGGACGACGGCCGGGTGGTGAGCAATTTCGTGCTCCAGGCCCTTTTTGGAAAAGACATCACCATCTACGGCAACGGCAGCCAGACCCGGTCTTTCTGCTATGTTGATGACATGGTCGAAGGGCTCATGGCCATGATGGAAACCCCGGCCGGAACCACCGGACCGGTGAACCTGGGCAATCCTCACGAAACCCCGATCCTTGCCCTGGCCGAAAAAATCGTGGAAATGACCGAAACAAAAGCGGGCATTGTGTTTGCGCCCCTGCCGGAAAACGATCCCGTCCGCCGCCGGCCCGACACCACAAAGGCCCGGCAGCTTTTAAACTGGCAGGCCGCCACAGACCTGGACACCGGCCTTTCCCGCACTATTAAATACTTCTCCGAACTGGCAGGGCAGGAATAACAGGAGGGAGTTGGTCGGGGCGGCAGGATTTGAACCTGCGACTTCCTGCTCCCAAAGCAAAAAAGTCAATTTTTCACCCCTCTTCAAAGCTTTTCAATTATCCAAAAACTGCTTGAATTCTTAAACAGAATTATGCCATATTCACTTCATGGCATTTCATTAAAATTCATCCAAACTCACGCTTTTTTTGTACCCCGTTTTGTACCCTATTTTACGGGAGAAGGGATTGAAATTATGGCACTTACCGACATTATGGTAAAGCGGATTTCACCCCGGGAGAAGCGTTTTGAAGTGACGGATCGCAAAGGGTTGTCACTTCGCATCAATCCTTCAGGCAAAAAGGTTTGGGTCTATCGCTATCTTTTCGACGGCATCCCCCGGCGGATGACCCTGGGCATCTACCCTGCCATGACGCTTGCCGAAGCAAGAGAAAAACATAGCACAGCCGTGCAGGATGTGGCAAGTGGCGTTGATCCGGGGCGTAAACAGATGGAGGCCAAGGCCAAACGGAAGGCCTCTCCCACATTTACAGATATCCTTGAAGAATTTTGGGACGTTGAGTTGCAGTATAAAAAAGCCGGCCGTGAAACAAAACGCCTGCTAACCCATGATGCAATCCCCGCATGGGGCAACTGGAAAGTCGCTGATATAAAACGCCGCGATATTGTCATACTGCTGGATAAAATCCGCAACCGGGCACCTGTAACGGCAAACCGGGTCCACACGGCATTGAGCAGGCTGTTTAATTTCGTTGCTGAAAGAGGCGTCATTGAAGACTCCCCCTGTACCCGGATTCGAAAGCCGCAAGAAAAAGGACGAGATCGGGTGTTGGTTTTCTTTTTAAACGGACTTTTATTATCTGATTATTTTGAACTGTTTGATAAATTTTCACATTATTTGCACCGGGGATAATTCAGACTGGC
>NZ_JBSRLA010000083.1:0-12369 GCF_055149105.1 Desulfosalsimonas sp.
TGCAAATAACTTTTTGCCGCATGCTTAAAAGCTTTGATTTTATTCTTTTGAACCTTGAACCTTGAACTTTGAACCTTGAACGAAGTTACTTAGAAGAAGCTTTTTGCGTTTTTATCAAAGCTGATTCCATCCGCTTTTTCTTATCTAAAATGAAACTCGCCCGCCTTTCAATACAAAATCCCGCTTTCCCCGGAATTGCTGAAGTCATCTGACTGCGAAACAGCCCTGGCTGCACCGGAAACCGCCGGGGCGCATGCAAAACAAGGCTGAAAGATCGGGGACTTGTCCAACCTGGACTGGCATTGGCAAATGGTTTCTGTTAGATTTAATTACGCTCAAATGATCAAAGAGCAAAAAATCGACTTTTACCTAACCTTCAAGGATTGCAGCATGAAAAACCCATTAACGGCGCAGCACCGGCAGATGAATGAGCAGTTTGAAGCCATTGTGACGCAAATCAGCCAGGTGGTGCTCGGAAAAGAAGCCCAGGTGCGCCTGGCACTGACCTGCCTGTTTGCAGAAGGACACCTTTTGATCGAGGATCTGCCGGGCATAGGCAAAACCACCCTGGCCAAGGTCCTGGCCAAATGCCTTGGGCTGGAGTTCCAGCGCCTGCAGTTTACAAGCGACATGCTGCCCGGCGACATCCTCGGAGTATCCATATTCGACCAAAAAACCGGGCTGTTTCATTTTCACCGGGGCCCGGTTTTCACCCAGGTGCTGCTGGCAGACGAAATCAACCGGACCACGCCCAAAACCCAGAGCGCACTGCTCGAAGCCATGGAAGAAGGACAGGTCTCGTTTGAGGGCAAAACCCGGCACCTGGAACCGCCCTTTTTCGTCATTGCCACCCAGAATCCTCTGGAATACGCAGGCACGTTTCCCCTGCCCGAATCCCAGCTCGACCGTTTCCTGATGCGCATCGAGATCGGCTATCCCAGCCGGGCCGCGGAAAAACAGATCCTCAAAGGCCAGGGCACGCAGGACGCGCTGGAAACCATTGAGGCAAATATGAACAAAGACGATGTGCGGGCCATCCAGAAAAAGATCAAAAACGTGCACACCTCTGACACCTTTGTGGACTATGTCCGGGAAATCCTGTATTTCACCCGTACCAGCGACCATTTTCACGTGGGTCTTTCCCCCCGGGCCGGGCTGGCCATGATCCGGGCCGCATGTTCCTGGGCCTGTCTGCACGGCCGGGATTATGCCCTGCCCGAAGATCTCCAGCAGATCCTGCCCTGGGTGGCCGGCCACCGGCTGCGATCCGGACAGGACCGCACGGAAATCGGCAGAAACCGGTTAATGGAAATTCTGGCTGAAATCCCGGTGCCGCTTTGAAATGGCCTTTTTTTGAAAAATTTTTAAATCCCGCTTCCGTCCGGCACCTGCCCTGGACCGTGGCCCGGAAAAACACCTATATTCTGCCCACCCGGCACGGACTGATGTTTCTGCTGGTGCTGGCGGCCATGCTGGCCGGCTCCATTAATTACAACAACAACCTGGGTTTTTTGCTGGTGTTTCTGCTCGGGTCCATGGCGGTTGTGTCCATGGTCCACACTCACCGCAACCTGAAGGGGTTAAAAATTTTATCTGTTTCCGCCCGCCCTGTTTTTGCACAGGAAACAGCCGTGTTTGTCTTTCTGATATCGCCGGAAGGCCGCCGGCGAAACGCCCTGGAATTTTTTTTTGAAAACCCGGGCTCCGCTATTGAAAACCTGAGCCCGGATGCCGAGGCCCGCATTTCGGTCAGGGTGGCCGCCCCAAAACGGGGGCTGCTCGTCCCGGGTCCCCTGACCGTGTCCACTTGCTTTCCCCTGGGCCTTTTTTATGCATGGACCCGGGTTCGGCTCAATTGTTTCTGCACAGTTTATCCCAACCCCATTGCCGCGGCATTTGAATTCAGTGAAATTGCAGAAGGGGGAACAAACCAGGACTCCGCGCCGCTGCTGTCCGGAACAGACGATTTTCTGGGCCTGAAAGTCTATCAGCCGGGTGACCCGGTCCGCCGGATTTCATGGAAGGCCCTGTCCCGGGGCCAGGGTCTGTTTACCAAGGAATTTGCCGGCCACGGCCGCAGCAACCTGGTGTTTGACTATGAACAAATGACCGGCCCGGACACGGAAACACGATTGTCTCAGCTCTGCGACCTGGTGCGCAGGGCTGCGGACGCAAACATGGAATACGGCCTGAACCTGCCCGGATCCTTTATCGCACCGGGCAGCGGCAGTGACCACCGCCACAGGTGCTTAAAAGCCCTTGCCCTGTTTGGAATCAATCAGGAGCCCGTGGACAAATGAATCCGGAAAAAAAATACCTTCCTGCACTGATAGCCGCACTGGCTGCGGCCATCCTGCCCCACACCCTGCAGATGGCCCCCTGGATAACCGCGTGGTGTGCTGCCATGTGGGCATATCTGCTGTTATGCATGAGAACCGGCTGGTCCCAACCCGGGCGCAGGGTACGGATTCTGCTTTCTGTGGCCGGCATAGCCGGTCTTGTGGCCACCTACGGCATCGGGTTCGGCTCGGATGCATTCGTGGGCCTGCTGGCAGTGATGGCCGCGTTAAAACCTTTTGAAATCAGCACCCACCGGGACCGGATGATTACCGTATTTATCGCCTACTTTATCATCATCAGCAGCCTGCTGCGATCCGAGACCTTTGCCATTACCCTGTATATGTTTTTTTCTGTGCTGCTGACCACAGCCGCCCTGGTGCGCATCAATGATCCGCTTGGCACGTATAAAACAAGCGCCCGGCGAGCAGGCCTTGTCATGGCCCAGGCCTTGCCCCTTATGATTTTGCTCTTTCTGCTGTTTCCCCGCCTGGAAGGCAGCCTGGTGGGGTTTTCACAAACCAATCTTGGCCAAACCGGATTTTCAGATCAACTCAGCCCTGGATCAGTGGCAAACCTGGTGCAAAACAACGATCCGGCCTTTCGCGCGCAGTTTGACGGCCCGGTGATTCCTCCGGAGCAGCGATACTGGCGTGGGGTTGTGTTTTCACGATTTGACGGCCGGGCCTGGCACAGTGCAGACCGGATCCCGAAACTGAATCAATCCATCCAGGGCGGCGAAGCGGTGGAATACACCATTTCCCTTGAGCCCCACAACCAGCAATGGATCTTTGCCCTGGATCTGCCCGCAAAGGCCCCTTCGCGCCGGACGACCCTGAAGCGCGATTTCACGGTTGTGTCCAGGCGCAGCATCACCCGCAAGCGCAGATACCAGATGCGTTCCTATACCCGGTATAACACCGCCTCCGTGGATTACGGAGTCAAAGACGCCCTGAAGCTGCCGCAAAAGACCAATCCCCGGGCCCGGGACCTGGCTGCGGACCTGGCGGAAAATTCCACGGGATTTGGGGAAATTGTCGAAAATGCACTTTCTTTTCTCAGGGACAACAACTTTGTTTACACCCTGCAGCCCCCGCTTTTGGGACATAATCCGGTTGACGATTTCCTGTTTGAATCCCGCAAGGGCTATTGCGAGCATTATGCATCCGCCTTTGCCTTTCTGATGCGGGCCGCCGGGGTGCCGGCGCGCATTGTGGGCGGATACCTGGGCGGCCAGGTCAATCCCTGGGCGCAATACCTGATCATACGGCAGTCTGACGCCCATGTCTGGGTGGAGGTGTGGTATCCGGAAAAAGGATGGACCCGGGTGGATCCCACCCTTGAAGTGGCCCCGGAGCGCCTGGACCAGGGGGCTGAGGGCTCGCTTCAGCCCGGCGAGCTGGGAGGAAATTTTGCCCGCAAATACTTAAGACCCATTACATCGTTTATTGACCAGGTCCGGCTCGGCTGGGACGCCCTGAGCCTTCAATGGGAGGCCTGGTTTTCAGCTTATTCCAAACAGCAGCAGCAGGCCCTGCTAAAAACCCTGGGCATTGACACCCAATCCTGGAAAGGCCCTTTTTTAATGCTCCTGGCAGCCGCAGCCGGGGCAGCAGGCCTGTTTTTGCTATACGCCCGGCTCCACAAGCGGGCAGCAGGAATGAAAACAGCGCCCGAAGCCCGGTATTATGAAAAATTCTGCGCAAAAATGGCCCGGGCCGGCATTGTCCGGCCACAACACATGGGCCCCCTGGAATTTGCCGAATATGTGGCCCAAAAACGCCCGGACCTGGAAAAACCCGTGCATGACATCACCCGCCTTTATATCGCCCTTCGTTACCGGCAGACAACAGGGCAAAACACCCGCAAACAGTTTATCGCCAAAGTCCGGGCCTTTGCCCCGGCAAAAGACAAGCCTTCTGTTTGAAGTTTTGTCCGAATCCCGAAAATCCAAAACAACCGTTTGCGCGTGGGCTATGGGGTGGTGCCGCCCTGGCGTTCGCGCACTCGGGCCGGGCAGTTCTAAGGCTTGCTTCGCTGCGGCCGAAGTAATTCGGCCGCGGCCGCTCCGCTTCTCCAAGAACTGCTGGCCGGCCCAACGTGCAATGCGCCCGCCAGGGCGGCACCACCCCATAGCCCATGGACCTCCTTTTATACTTGTAAATAACCAATCCAAAACAAGGATAAAAGCCATTGGTTTTCCACGTGCCTGCACGACCTTTCGGCGACAGGCCATGCGGCAGGCCCGGGGCGGATTGCGAGTCGCATTGAGCGCGCAAGCGGTCAGCAGGGAGCAAACCGCCCCAGGCCGGCCGCATGCGAAAACCGCCACGCAACAAGGCACCGGAATTTGACTTTGCCCGGGATCAGACATAGTTTGTGGGTGTGGAAACCAGCAATCACATACTGATGATGACAAAAACCAGAAAGGAGAGGCAACAATGGCAAAGGATATTTTCCCGCTGCCCTTTGAGATCCCGGACATGCACTACGGACATGAATCCCACCTCTGCGTGGCCAGTGCCGTGGGGTTTGTGAAAAACAATACAGAAGACTACAAGAAATATGTCCGCGACCCGCAGTTTGTCTGCAAAAATTGCGGCCGTGCGGCAAACAGCGCAGAATACCTCTGCGAGCCTGAAAAACTGTAATTTTCTGTCACCCAAACTCAGCGTTTCAAATAAAAAAAACCGGCTGGCACAGCAAATGCTGCACCAGCCGATTTTATTTCTTTTTCCGCAAAAAATTCCGCAACAGAAACTAGAGTTCCTGGACTTTTTCCGTGAGTTCGGGAATGAACTCCAGGATGTCGGCTTCCACACCCACGTCTGCCACCTGAAAAATCGGGGCCTTGGGGTTTTTGTTCACGGCAATGATAAAGGGATTGCCCTTGATGCCGCCCATGTGCTGGAAGGAACCGCTGATGCCCATGGCCATGTAAACCTTGGGTTTTACGGTCTTTCCGGAAGTTCCCACCTGACGGGCTTTTTCCAGCCACTTGGCGTCCACGATGGGCCGGGAACAGGACACGTCTGCGCCCATGGCCTCGGCGAGTTCAAACACGATCTCGAGATTGTCTTCATCCTCGATGCCGCGGCCAACCGATACCAGCACATCCGACTTGGTGATATCGACTTCTCCGGCCTCTGCTTCCAGAACCTCGACAAACTTGCGTTTGGCCGAAACATCGCCGATTTCACCGGACTTGTCCACCACTTCACCGGCCTGGCCTTCGGCGGCCTGAAAAACCCCGGGCCGGACGTTGATCACAGCACCCGCGGAAATGTCGCAATCCACATGAGCGCTGACCTGGCCGGAAAATTCCTGGCGGATGAGCTTCATGGTGCTTCCCTCTACACCTTCGATATCCACCACGTCAGAGGCAAAGGCCGAATCGAGCTTGATGGAAAGCCCGGGGCCCAGGTCCATGCCGAATGTATCATGGGCCATTAAAACAATGGCGTCTGCGGGCAGGGTGTTGATCAGTGCTTTGCGCACCACTTCCGCGTTGGGATAGGAAAGCGCTTCGTTGTCCATTTTCCATACGGTTTTGTAGGCCTGGGCCGCTTTGCTGCAGGCGTCGTCAACACCGCTGCCCGTGACAATAGCGGTCACCTCGGCATTGGCATCGATTTTTTTGGCTGCTGCCAGCAGTTCCAGGGCGGTATCATCCAACGCACCGTCTGAATGCAGAATATAGGCAAAAATCTGGGCCATTACTTTATCCCTCCTTTGGACTTTAAGAGTTCAATGAGTTTGTCGATGATCTCTTCGGTGCTGCCTTCAAGCATTTCAGCGCCTTCGCCCATCTCCGGCACGAAGTAGTCGATGCGCTTGACCCTGGCTGCGCCCTCGCCCACGGAACCGGCATCCAGTCCCAGATCAGAGGCTCCCATGGTGGGAATATCCACTGAGGCCACCTTGCGAATGCCGCGGATACCCACGTAACGGGGTTCATTGATACCCGTCTGGATTGAAAGCACGCAGGGAAGTTCGATCTCGTTGACTTCCTGGTTGCCGCCCTCGATTTCCCGGCCGACCTTGAGCTTGCCGTCGCCGGGCTCAATCATGTTGACCAGGGATGCATAGGGATAATCCAGCATGGCTGCCAGCATCCCGCCCACCTGGGCATAGCCCTCATCCGCCTGGGCGCCGGTAAGAATCAGATCGTAATTGCCTTTTTCCACGGCACCCTTCAGAATCGCGGCAATGCCCCGGCCGTCTGAGCCCTCAAAGGCGTCATCGTCGAGCAGAATGCCTTTTTCCGCGCCCATGGCCATTTCCCGGCGCAGGACTTCCTCGGACTCCTCATCGCCCACGGTGATCACGGTCACGGAACCGCCGTGCTCGTCAACGAGCTGGATGGCTTCCTCCACTGCATAATTGTCCCATTCATTTACCGAGTAAACCAGATCGTCTCTTTCAATGTCGTTTCCATCGCTGTTGATCTCGATCTCGTTTTCCGCGGTATCAGGAACGCGTTTGACACACACCAAAATTTCCATATGTTCCTCCCTACCTTGTTCGTTAGACTCCGCTATTTGTTTAATCCATAAGCGGCTGCCGTCCCGGGCCCGACCTCCCGAAGGCAGCCATGACACCTGACTTTCTCCTACTGCATGTGCATGGCAACCAGTTCGCACAGATCAATGGCTTCCAGCTGGCCTTCCAGTCCGGCCACCTTGATGCCGTCTTCAATGTTGGTCAGGCAGAAGGGGCATGCCGTGACAATCACGCTTGCGCCGGCATCCCGGGCCATTCTCACCCGGCGCACGCCCATGCGCTCATCTTCTTCCGGTTCATAAAACAGCATCAGACCGCCGCCGCCGCAGCAGAAGGACCGGTCCCGGCTTCTTTCCATTTCCACCCGCCGCAGGCCGGCAATGGCATCCAGCACCGCCCTGGGTTCATCATAGATCTCGTTGTGCCGCCCCAGATAACAGGGATCATGATAGACAAAGGTCTTGCCTGCCAGATCCTCGGACAGGCTGCCGAGCTTTATTTGACCGTTTCGGATACTGCGCAGCAGAAAATGGGCAATATGCTCCACGGGCGGCAGGTCATTGCTGTTATAATCGTTTTTCATGACATTGTAGGCATGCGGGTCTGCGGTGACAATCTGCCTGGCCCCGGTATTGACAATGGCGTCAATGTTTTGATTCTTCAATTCCTGAAACAGCATTTCCTCGCCAAAGCGGCGGACCTCGTTTCCGGCATCTTTTTCCGCCTTGCCCAGCACGCCGAAATTCACACCAGCCTTGTGCAGAATCCGGGCTGTTGCCCGGGCCACGGCCTGCATGCGCTCGTCAAAAGAGGTCACGCTGTCGACAAAATACAAGGTGTCTGCAGTGGCGCCTTTTTTCTCAAGGACATTGACCTCAAACTCTTCTGCGAGTTCCTTGGTCCACTCGGCACGCTTCTTTTCCATCTTGCCGTAAGGGTTGCCCCGTTTTTCCAAAGACTGCAGGGGTTTTTGCAGGGACTGGGGCACATTGCCCTCATCGACCATGCCCCGGCGCATGTCCACGATCTTGTTGATATACTCGATGCCGATGGGACATTCCTGCTCGCAGGCGCCGCAGGTGGTACACGACCAGATTTCGTCCTCGGAATAAACCTTTCCCATGATATTGGCATCGGTTCTGATGAAATCGCCCCGCAGGGGATAATGCTCAAATGCATAATCCCGGCCCTTCAGGGATATGAAACGGGGCGAAAGCGGACGGCCCACGGCATTTGCCGGGCAGTTGTCCGAACATCGGCCGCAGTCGGCGCATGTGTAGAAATCCAGGATGTCCTTCCAGGTAAAATCCTCGTAACGCTTAACACCAAAGGATTCCAGGGAATCGAGATCATCGTCTTTGACCCCGTATTTCACCGGGCGAATATTGCCGCGCTCCAGACGCATGAAGTAAACATTGAAAATCGATGTGAGCACGTGGAAATGCTTGCCCAGGGGCAAAAAGCACAGGAAGGTGAAAAACACGATGTCATGGATGTAATAGGAAATCACATGGGCGCCCTGAAGGGTTTGCTGGGAGGCGTTGAGCAGCATGTTTTTAAACAGCCACCCCAGCGTCACCGGGGCCAGGAAATCCGGATCAACGCCGGCCTGGACCTGGGCGGCCACCTCAGCGGCTTCAAACAGGCTCTCGGTAACCATCAGGGTGGCAATAAAGCCCAGCACCAAAAGCGCCTCCCAGGTATGATCCTCACCATAGGATTCAGGATAGGCATAGCGTTCGGGCTTGAAATACACCCGCCGGACAAATGCGGCCACCACTGCGATAAACACGGCCGTGGCCGCGTAATCCTTGAGCAGATAGTAAATATCACCCACCCAGGTATTGAGCCCGGGAAACACGAAATCCGCGGATATTCCCTTGATCACCAGTTCCGTGGATCGAACCGAGAGAATGAGAAATCCGAAAAAAATCACGATATGAATCACGCCCGCTGTCATGTAACGGGGATGCTTCCACTGGGCGAGCCAGATTTTGAGCACATTGAGAATCCGGTCTTTGGGCCGGTCAAATCGAAAGTCCGGCTTTGCCTTGACAATGGGCGCCAGGCGCTTGGCAACAATATAGGCAAACAGGGCAACCGCTACAATGGGAATCAGCACGGAGAAAATCACCGTGGGAATCCCGAAAAATGTATAGGCTGCTGGTGAAATCAGCACATGTTCCATGATTTGCCGCTTGCTCCTTTCATCTTATGATTTCGAGCATTTGCTTATTATTATCGCAGCAGCAGGATGTCTGCTCCATAAGCCATTTGATATATTATAGATGAGCCTTCAGCAATAATTAATTAATGGTTTGGAGTCAAGAAAAATTTCCCTGCGTCAAAAGCAGGGAGGCTTGTCGCCTCAAAACCCCCCTGCTTTTGTGCCTGCATTTCTAAACAAAATGATTTTGGTATGACCGTTTCCGGGCCCTACCCGTTAAAGGAGGCTTCATCAATCTCCACCGCAGCGCCGTCAGTGGCCAGAATGGCCTGGATTTTGCCCAGGGTGGCGGGCAGCACCGTGTTGCAGAAAAACTGGGCGCTTTTGATCTGGCCCTCGTAGAAGGCCACATCTTTTTTCTTGGCCTTTTCCAGGGCTTTTTCCGCAATGGAGGCCCGCCACAGCAGCATCCATGCCATGCACACATCCCCGCACACATCCATGAACGGATAGGAATAGGCAAATGCATCCAGGATTTTCTCGGACATGGCGCTTTTGCCCAGATGCATGGCTGCCTCGCCCAGCTTGTTCAATGCCTGTTCCAGGGTTTCGGCATGGGGCTGGACTTTTTCCTGACCCTTGGCAGTGTTGATGGTGGCGGTAATTTCGCCCATGAGATCCATGACCAGCTTGCCCTTTTTCATGCCGAGCTTGCGGCCCATCAGGTCCATGGCCTGGATTCCGTTGGTGCCCTCATAGATCATGGTGATCCGGCAGTCGCGCACCAGCTGTTCCTGAGGATATTCCTTTGTATAGCCATAGCCGCCGTATACCTGCATGCCAAGATTGCACACGTCATAGGCCCGGTCGGTGACATAGCCCTTGGCAATGGGAATCAGAAGATCCACCAGACCCTTGTATTTTTCCTTTTCCTCCTCACTGTCAACCACGTCGGCCATGTCCTCGCACCAGCCCACGTAATAAAGCAGGCTGCGCATGCCTTCAACATAGGATTTCATGGTCATGAGCATGCGCCGCACATCCGGGTGCTGGATGATGGGGACCGCAGGGGCATCTTTTTCCAGCATCTGGGTGAGATGACGGCCCTGGATGCGTTCCTTGGCGTAATTCACAGAGTTGATATAAGAGGCTGTGGAGCAGGCAAAACCCTGCATGCCCACCAGGAGACGCGCTTCATTCATCATCAGAAACATGGCACGCATGCCCTTGTTTTCCTCGCCCAGCAGTTCGCCCACGCATTCGCCCTTATCCCCCAGGCTCAGAGTACAGGTGGCGTTTCCGTGAATGCCCATTTTCTCTTCGATGCCCACGCAATTGACATCGTTGAACTGATCCAGGCTGCCGTCTTCCTTGACCCGGTACTTGGGCACCAGAAACAGGGAAATTCCCTTGGTTCCGGCAGGGGCGCCCTCAATGCGGGCAAGCACGGGATGGACAATGTTTTCAGCCAGATCATGCTCCCCGCTGGAGATAAAAATTTTCTGGCCTTCGATCTTGTAGGTGCCGTCGCCCTGGGGAATGGCCTTGGTTTCCAGGCGGCCCACGTCGGATCCGGCCACCGGCTCGGTCAACAGCATGGTACCGGTCCATTTACCGGTATACATGTTTTTGAGAAAAAGGTTTTTCTGGCGATCCGTTCCAAAGGTTTCCACCAGGCGGCCGGCGCCGTGGGTGAGACCGGCATACATCATAAAGGAGTAGTTGGCGCCGTTGAAATACTCGGCCGCGGCCATGGAAACGCTTCTGGGCATGCCCTGGCCGCCCCAGTCGGGATCTTCGGTCATGGCCACCCATTCGCCTTCCTTGAGCAGTTCAAAGGGGCGCTTGAAAATCTCAGGAGTGGTCACCTTGCCTTTTTCAAACACACATCCCTTTTCATCGCCTTCCTGGCGTGTGGGCAGGATTTCCTTTACAGCAAGATTGCGGGCCTCGTTGATCACCAGATCAACGGTTTTTTTGTTGAACTCCGCATATTTGTCCTTCTTGCTCAGTTCCCCGACGTTTAATTGCTCATGCAGGACAAAATCCATGTCCCGGCGATCCGAAATTTGTTGTGCCATCTGTTTTCTCCCTTTTGTTAACGTATTGATTTGTATTTGCCGGCAAACCGGCAATGCCATTTTCCCTGCACATGATCTGCAACATCGGCGGGTTCGGTTTTATCCCTTTTCGGATTTGCCCCGGGTGCCGAGGCCGTCAAAATAGAAATCCACCAGGGGGTCGGCCATTTTCACCATGTCCTTGTCCCCGCCGGTGACCACCCAGGTATTTATCACCTCGTTGACCGCCCCGAGGATAAAACGCTTTGCCAGGCCCAGGGGCAGCTGCTTTCTGATGGTGCCTTCAGCCTGGCCGAGACGGATAATCTCGGTTAAAATATCCATATACATCCGTGTGACCTCGGTGATGTATTCATCCTTGACATATCTGGCCAGCAAGGCTTCGCGCTGAAAGACCACGGCCATGTTCCGGTCCCGCTGAAACTCGCTTAAATGCAACCGGATCAGACTTCTCAGCTTTTCTTCGGCACTGTCGGCTTCATCCACCACCTGGCGGAATCGATCAAACACCTGGCGGCTGCGGTAGCTGAAAAAATTTGACAGAATATCGGCCTTGTTTTTGAAATACAGGTATATGGTCCCGTCGGCCACGCCGGCTTCCCTGGCCACCTGGGATATGGTGGCCTGATGAAAGCCCTGTTCGGCAAACACCTTTATTGCTGCATCCAGAATAAGATGGTATTTGGAGTTGATGGCCCCGGTTCTTGCTTGTTCCCTGTCCATGTCCGCCTTTGTTTTGACCCAAAAAATTGAATGAACCCTCATTCACTGAATGAAGCTTCATTCATTACCAAAACAAAAACAAACCTGTCAAGGGAAAATCTTTTGCGGAAATTACGATTCCAGGTCAGACAGACAAAAAATCAGGACGGTTATTCCTTGATGGCACCGTAAAAAGCTTTTTACTGCGTCCGCTGTTATTGAAGGAAGAAAGTCCTGCGGTCGGCGTCAGCTTTTTCGCTCCTGATCGTTTTTGCGGATTCATCAAATGCCTTTGCTTAAAATTTACAAATTCACCCTGTCTTCCTCAAACAGTTTGAAATTTTCACGCAAAAACGCTCAATGTCGCTTCAAAAGCAGACCCCGCCCTTGGACTTCCTTAGAAGTGTTTCCCCCGGCCGCGGCCCGTGACCGAGCTATAACAGTAACTTTTTCTGACGTTACTTAGATGTGTTGCCTTGTATCCCCTTGGTGTGAAACTTTGCACACAGTCGGCCATGATGCCGGCCCGGGGGTGGTTTGCGAGTCGCATTGAGCGCGCAAGCGGTCAGCAGGGAGCAA
>NZ_JBSRLA010000084.1:0-12329 GCF_055149105.1 Desulfosalsimonas sp.
TTCAAGATCAAGGCTTGCGCAATTTCGAAGAATGCAGCGTAGTTATCCGTACGTGAAATTCTGAGAAATTGCGCGTAACGCAGATATTGGACTTTTTACGGCGCCATCAAACTTATCGGTTCATCCGCGCAAGGATACACCGCTGCAGCTTTGACATGTCAATGACGGTAAACCGAACGCCCACCCCCCCTGAAGTTCTTCTCACGGTCTCGCCCAGGGCGGTCAGCACAAGTCCGGGGCTGTTGCCGGAATCAAAATCAATGGTGATATCCGCCTTTGCCGGCACCGGCACGGTTTTATCAGTGAGCAGAAACATGCCCGCACCCCCCAGATCATTGACCCGTCCCTGGATGGTCAGCACCTTTCTTTTGTCACTGTAAGGATCGATAATTTTCAAGGTGGCCCTGATATCGGGCCAAACAGTGGTACGCGTGTTTTTACGATAACGGCGGGCCTCGAAATTCATAGAAATATCCTATAGCTCACAAGTTCAATGTTTGTGAATCCGCCCGGGCAATGCCCATGCATGAAAGCCGTCCGGAAAGTGTTCCGGAATCCGGCAAACTTAGCCGCCAAGCAGGGGATCCAGACCGCCTTTGCGGTCCAGGGCGTTTAATTCATCATAGCCACCCACGTGCTGATCATCAATAAAAATCTGCGGAACCGTACGCCGGCCGCCGCTTCGCTCCACTGCCTCGGTCATGCGCGACGGATCGACGTCCACAAAAATCTCCGTGTATTCGGCGCCTTTTTGATCCAACAGGGATTTGGCCATCCGGCAGAACGGACAGGCCTTTGTGCTGTAGATTTCTATGACGGGCATTTGTTTTATCTCCTTGTTTGTTGATATTTAACACGATTGTGAAACCTGCGCGGTTCTGGAAATAAATTGCAGCCAGCACTGCCTGAAGGCATCCATGGGCATGCTGTCCAAAGTGCGCAGTTCCAGGGTGGTGCCCTTTAAATTAAACCGCACATCCGTAAAAATCGTGGTCATATGATATAAAAACGCTTCAAAGGAAGTATCGGCAGTTTTGAAAAACGGCACCTCCTCTCCAAGCGCCACGGCATGCAGTCCAAAACGGATCAGCCGGTCAATGAGTTCTTCGGGTTCTGTCAGCGGCTCTGCGCAGCAGGGCGGCATGCCGCACCGGGTGGGATCGGTGTTGTCCCAGATCTCGCGCCGCTGCGCTGACATCTGAAACAGCGGATCCCGGGCCAGGCGGCACAGCCGGAAAAACAGGGGCAGAAGCTCCTCAATGCTGCATATGGCCACGTGCAAATGAATGGAAGCCGTGGCCTTCATCATCTCATGGCCCCGGGTGCCGCTTGCGGCCAGGCGCCGGTGCAGGCTCACATAACGCTCGGAGGTCAAACACAAAGGCGCATCCCTGCGGCCCGGCACGTACCCCCGGGGCAGGTAGGAAATGCCGAGATGCGTGCGAATCTCTGCGTTGATCCGCTCCATAAAAGAAATGAAGCTGTCTATCCGCTTTTCGTCGCCGGCAACAAGCGGCGGGCTGCAGTACTCCAGCTGCCCGCCGGGCTCAAAGGCAATGCACAGGCCGTTTTCAAAAAAAACCGCGCCATTGGCGCATTTGCCCCAGCGGCTCAAGAGCGCTTCCACATCCGCCACATCCTCAATTTGCAGGACCCGGTCGGGCAGAAATTCAAATTCAAACCCGTATGTCCTTTCGGTCTTGGGCAGCTGGCCCTTTAAAACCGCCATGTACCGGCGGGTAAAATCGGCTGCCAGCCCGGCGATATCAAAATGCCCGTTCAATTGTCCTCCCGGGTCCGGAAATTTGGATAATCCCGCATGAAATGCTCGTACCAGAGGGTGAACACGATGACTGAAAAAAGCCGGTCCGCCTGGGAAACCAGGGTTTGCGGGCCCACACCGGATGCCGTGACATTTTCAGACAACCGCCGGACAAACCCGGGATCCAGCACATTGTGCTGCTGCACCAGATTGCCGAGCACCACTTCCCGGATGGGCTCGGGCAGGCTACGGGGTTCGGACAGCCAGTCCGCCATGGGAAAGGTAAAGGGCTGCTTTTTGCGAAACGCGGTTCTGGCATCCAGAAGCCCGTGCCGGACAAATGAATAAGCGCAGATCAGTTTTTCCCGGTTCAAACCCAGGTTCACCTTCATGGATACCGGCAGCCTGGCGGCAAACTCGGCCAGGCGATAATCCAGAAAGGGCGTGCGGGTCTCCAGGCCGTGGCGCATGGACAGTTTGTCAAGGCGCAGAATCACGTAATCCGGAAGCCGGCACCGGCTCTCAAAGGATATGGCCGTGTTCACCGGGTGTTCCCGGCCGGTGAGAGCCGGCGCCGCCTCGGCGGGAAACACCGGCTGATCCGGGGTGCTGCCCAGAAGCCGTTTGAGTTCGGCCGAATCAAACAGGGCCTCTGCCTGGATATAGCGCCGGGCCGGATCATGGCTCCTTGTTGCCAGGTAGTTTTCCAGCTCGGGATAGTGCCGGTTTACCCGCGCCTGGCCGGCTGCGGTCATGCGGCTGTATTGCTCTGCCGCTGTTTCAATCATGAATTTTTTGTATCCGGCAAAAATTTCGTCCGCCCCCTCGCCTGTGAGCACGGCCTTTACATCCGCGGCCGCAGCCCGGCAAACGCAGTCCGTGGGCAAAATGGTGCCCAGGGAAATGGGTTCTTCAACAGCCGCGATAATATCGGCAAGCCCTTCGAGACTGTCCTTGCCGCAAACTGCCGGCTGCAGCCGGGTTTGGGAGAACCAGCGGCTGCGGGTCTGCAAAAACCGCCTGACATCGGGCAACTCGTCATAGGCCGGCTCATCAAAAGATGCCGTATACAGGCGCATGTCCGGATGCGTGCCCACGGCGGCAGCCGCCACGGCAGACGAATCAATGCCGCCGCTGATAAAGCTGCCCAGTTCAACATCGGAACGAAGCCGGATTCGCACGGCATCTTGAAAAATATCGAAAAAGCCGTCTGCGGCGCTTTGCAGGTCCAGGTCCGTATCCTGTGGCCCGGTAATGTAATTCCAGTATTGGTGGATGGCAAATTTTCTGGCATTTAAGTCATATTCCAGGTAAGCACCGGGCGGGAGCCGGTAAATCCCGTCAAACATTGTCTGCTCACCGGGCACATAGCGATAGACAAAATAACTGGCCAGCCGGTCCGTGTTGAGCTGCGGGGCGATTTCCAGGCCCGCCAGAAGCGGTTTGATCTCCGAGGCAAAGGCGAATGCACCGTTTGCCTGGGTGTAATACAGGGGCTTGATGCCGAAGCGGTCCCGGAACAAAAACAGCTTTGCCTTTTTCGGATCAAGGATGGCCCCGGCATACATGCCGTTGAGCCGGTGAAGAAATTCAATGCCGTGGCGCCGGTACAAATGCAGGGCCACTTCCACGTCTCCGCTGGAAACAAAGGACTGATCCGCCACCTCCGGGCGCAGTTCAATATAATTGTAGATCTGGCCGTTGCAGACAATGGCGGTATCATCTGTTGGGCAGCAGATAGGCTGCATTCCGGTTTCCAGATCCAGAATGGCCAGGCGCACAAAACCCAGAGCGATATTTAAGCCGCCAACCCCGGCGGCATGAAAATCCCGGCCGTCAGGGCCCCTGTGTTTTTGCGTACATCCCATCTTCTGCACCTGACGACTCAGGTGGACCATGGAATGGCGCGCGGATACGATACCTGCAATGCCGCACATGATTTCGGCTCTTTTTGTCAAATAATCAAAGACCGGGCAGCTCCGGGCTGCCCGGAAGTGGATGTTATCTTTCAGACTCTGCCCCAGCCGTGGTGGCCGTGTCAAGTGTTTGCAAATATATTTTTGTATTTACAACCTTTTTAAATGAACTTATATTTTTTATATGATATATATGGAATCGGTCACAATGAATCTTCGACCGCCGGGACAAAAACCCGGGATCGCATGCAAATCCGGGCTTGACAGAAAACCCGGCGGACATCTAAAGCAGAAAAGCGCTCCGGAAACGACCCCGAACCAACCGCCGGCCCTGCTTTGCCGGCAGTGCCTGTCCTTTATCACCCGGCCCGGAGAGCGGATTGTTGTCCGCGGCGCCCATCACCATACATTTGCCAATCCTCACGGCATTGTGTTTGAAATCGGGTGTTTTCAGCAAGCCCCGGGTTGTGCCGCAGCCGGAGCACCCACGGATGAATTTACCTGGTTTGCGGGATACAATTGGCGGATTGCCATCTGCTCAAACTGCCTGACGCACATGGGCTGGCTTTTTACAGCCGCCGAGGGCAGCAGCCGTTTTTACGGCCTGATCCTGGACAATCTCGTGGAATCTGCGGCCGGATTTGAAAAAAAATAAACAAATCAAAAAACAGATTGACAAATACGGTCAAATTCGAATAACAGAGAAGGTTTTTAGCCACAGACAGATGATCTCTTTTTATGAAGGTGAACGCAAAACATGAGCCAAGACATTAAACACGTAAGAAACATCGGCATCAGCGCGCATATCGACTCCGGCAAGACCACGCTGACAGAACGAATCCTTTATCTGACCAAGCGGATTCACAAAATCCACGAAGTGCGGGGCAAGGACGGAGTGGGCGCCACCATGGATTCCATGGCCCTGGAAAAAGAACGGGGGATTACCATTGCCTCGGCAGCCACGTACTGCACCTGGGAAGGCCATGAGATCAACATCATTGACACCCCCGGGCACGTGGATTTTACCATGGAAGTCGAGCGCTCCCTTCGGGTGCTCGACGGGGCCATCCTGGTGCTCTGCGCCGTTGGCGGGGTCCAGTCCCAGTCCATAACCGTGGACCTGCAGATGAAGCGCTATAACATCCCGACTATCGCATTTATCAATAAGTGCGACCGAAGCGGCGCCAACCCGTTTAGGGTCATTGAGCAATTAAAGGAAAAGCTCGGCCACAATGCCGTGGCTCTGGAGCTGCCTATCGGCCTTGAAACGCATCATCACGGCGTGGTGGACCTGATTTCCATGAAGGCCCTTTATTTCGAGGGCGACCACGGCCAGCACGTAAAAACAGACGAAATTCCCGAAGAGCTTGTTGACACGGCCATGGAAAAACGCGAGGAACTGCTGGATGCGGCTTCTATGTTTTCCGATGAGCTCACCGAGGCCATTCTCGATGAGACAGAGGTTTCCGAAACCATGCTCAGGCAGGCCATTCGAAAAGGGGCGCTCAGGCGCGAGCTGACTCCTGTGCTCATGGGTTCGGCCTATAAAAACAAGGGAGTCCACCCCCTGCTCAATGCCGTTTGTGATTACCTGCCCTCGCCCGATGACGTGGAAACCCATGCCCTGGATATCACCAAGGGAGAAGAACCGGTACGCCTCACCGCAGACAACAAGGCGTCGCTGGTGGCCCTTGCTTTCAAGCTTGAAGATACCCCTTACGGCCAGCTTACCTACATCCGAACTTACCAGGGGGCCCTTGACAAGGGCGATACCATTTATAACGTGCGCACCGGCAAAAAAATCAAGGTGGGCCGGATTGTTCGCATGCATGCAGATAAAATGGAAGACGTGGAAACCATCCCTGCGGGATTTATCGCCGCGCTTTTCGGCATTGACTGCGCATCCGGCGACACCTTTACCGAACCGGGCGTAAACCTTTCCATGTCCTCTATGTATATCCCGGAGCCGGTGATCACCCTGGCGGTCAAACCTGCGGATTACAAGTCTGAAACCAACATGTCCAAGGCCCTCAACCGGTTTACCAAGGAAGATCCAACCTTTCAGACCCATTTTAATTCCGAAACCGGCGAAACCCTGATTTCCGGTATGGGCGAACTCCACCTGGAAATCTACCTTGAGCGCATGAAACGGGAATACAACGCCTCCATCATTGCCGGCGAGCCCCAGGTGGCCTACAGAGAAACCGTCACCCAGCAGGCCAATTTCGACTACACCCACAAAAAACAAACCGGCGGTGCAGGCCAGTTCGGACGGGTCATGGGGTATATGGAACCCGTGGAAGGCGAATTTGAATTTGAAAGCAAAGTCACCGGCGGGGCCATTCCCACCCACTTTATCCCGGCCTGTGAAAAGGGTTTTGCCGAATGCATGAAAAAAGGCCCCTGGATGAAATATCCGGTGACAGGCGTCAAAATGGTGCTCACAGACGGCGGCTTCCATGCCGTGGACTCCTCGGAAATGGCCTTTCAGGCAGCCGCCCGGGGGGCTTTCCAGCAGGCCTATTACAAGGCCAGGCCGGTTTTGCTCGAACCGGTGATGAAAGTGGTTGTGGAAACGCCTGACGAATTTCAGGGAAATGTTATGGGCTCCCTGAACCAGCGCCGCGGTATCATTATCGGCGCCCATGACGAGGGGATTTCCACAGTGATCGAGGCCCATGTGCCCCTGGCGGAAATGTTTGGCTATTCCACTGTGCTCAGATCCCTCACCCAGGGCAAAGCCCAGTTTACCATGGAATTTGAAGCCTACAAGGAAGTGCCCAAATCCGTGCTTGAAGAAATCGCCAAAAAAAATGAGCAGGCATCAAAAGGCGGAAAGTCTTAAACCATTGGGCGCATTCGTTCAGATTTGGAACCATTTGCCGTGTAAGCGGCTATTGAATTGATATTAAACTGCCATAAGGAATCCATACCAATGCAGAATCATACGCTCATGCGACGTGACCCTTTGAAGATGATCGGCGGCAGTGCTGCCGAAAGCATTGAAAATGGCGGTTTTGCCGCCATTCTTGCCCGGGCCGGAGTGGGCAAAACCGCCCTGCTCGTCCAGCTGGCCCTCCATGCCATGGCCGGAGGGAAAAATGTCCTGCACATCAGCACCGAAGACCCGGTGGACAAGGTCAACCTCTGGTACCAGGAAGTCTTTCACCGGCTGACCCAATCAGACAACCCCTCCCAGGGCGAAAAAATCTGGGATCAACTTCTCTACAACCGCTTTATCATGACGTTTGAAACCGAGACCTTTAACCTGGACAAGGTGCAGAAGCGCTTTTCGGAACTCATGGCAAACGGAATCTTCCAGCCCCGGTTGGTTATGATCGACGGGTTTGCCTTTGATGAAACAAGCCGTCCCCAGTTAAACGGCCTCAAGGATCTGGCGGCCACAAGCGATATGACCTTCTGGTTCACCGTTCGCACCCACCGCGACGAGCCCGTGGATTCTTCCGGAATGGCGACTTCCTTTGCGCCTTTTGCCGGCTTGTTTGACCTGATGCTCCAGCTTTACCCGGAAAAGGACCGGGTCTATCTCAAACGCCTGCCACATGCAGCCGAACAAGACCGGCAGGACACGGCCGAATTGTACCTGGATCCAGCCACACTGCTGGTTAGCGACAGCCCAGTTGGCGCGTAATGACAATTGCCGTTGCCGTAAGCGGCGGCATCGATTCCCTGGTGGCCGCCCATCTGCTGAAAAAAGAGCACGGCTCGGTTTTCGGCATTCATTTCCAGACCGGATATGAAGAAAAACAGCATCCGCACACCGACGATTCTCCCGCCTCCGAAAACCGGTGGCGGGAGCCTTACGTCCCCCGTCTGCAAGCCCTTATGGGCAGCCTGGATATCCCGCTGAAAATCATCGACTGCCGCCGGGAATTTGAAAACCGCATTGTGGATTATTTTCTCCGCTCCTATGCCTCCGGCCGCACCCCCAACCCCTGTGTGCAATGCAACCGGGACATCAAATTCGGCATTGCCTTAAAAGCGGCAGCCCGGATGGGCGCAACACATCTGGCCACGGGTCACTATGCCCGCATCCGGCACACCAGGGACCAATACGAGCTCTTACAGGGCCGGGACCGGCAAAAAGACCAGTCCTATTTCCTGTCCATGCTGCGGCCGCATCAACTGGCCTGCGCCCTGTTTCCCCTGGGAGAAATGCATAAGGATCAGGTCCATGAGATTGCCCGTATAAACGATTTGCAGCCCCTTTCCGGCCGGGAGAGCCAGGATATCTGCTTTGTCCGGAACCGTCACTATGCAGATTTTCTTGAATCCAAAAAAGGACGGATTTTTCCGCCCGGACCGATCGTGGATACCCAGGATAAGCGCATCGGCACCCACAAGGGACTGCATCGCTACACCATCGGACAGCGCCGGGGCATTGACTGCCCGGCTCAATCCGCCTATTATGTCGTTGATATCGATCCGGCAGCCAATCGACTGGTTGTGGGATATAAAAATTCATTGTATAAGGAAACATGCTTTATCCAACAGGTTAACTGGATGGTCAGCAAGCCCCATGGCCCGATAGCAGTCAGGGCCCGGATCCGGTATCGCCATGCCGGAGCGGAAGCCGAAATTCACCCGTTGGAAAACAACCGGGCGGTCATCGGGTTTAAAACCCCCCAGAAAGCCATCACCCCCGGACAGGCCGCTGTATGCTACCGGCACGAAAGGGTTGTGGCTGCCGGCTGGATTGAAGGCGCATGAAAACATGAGCAGCTTTCTTAAAATCATCACCCTCGGCTGCAAAGTCAACCAGGCCGAGACCGAATCGCTGGCAGCCGGATTTGTAGGCCAAAAAACCTGGAATCTTGCCGGTCCCCAGGAAGATGCGGACCTTTGTATCATCAACACATGCGCGGTCACGCAAAAAGCCGCCATGCAGTCCAGGCAGGCCATCCGCAAAGCCGTCCGCGGCCATCCCAACGCCGTGATTGTTGTCACGGGCTGCTATGCCCAGAATGACCCCAAAGCGATTGGCGATATCAAAGGCGTGGATTATGTCATCGGCCAGGGCGAAAAACACCGGATCATTGAAATTGAAAGCGCTCTAAAGCCGTTGGACTCCCCAAAATCGTCGCTTACCCGTGTCAGCGGGCCGATAATCCGGCACAGCGATATTTCCGGGCTGCGGTGTTTTGCGCCCATGCCCGCCCCGGCCGCAGGGGCGTTTCGGACCCGGCCTTTTTTAAAAATCCAGGATGGCTGCAATTCCTTTTGCACCTATTGCATTGTTCCCTATACAAGGGGCCGAAGCAGAAGCCTGCCGGCAGATGCAGTGATTTCCGAATTCCGTGCCCTGGCTGATGCCAATTCACCTGAAATTGTCCTGACCGGCGTGCACATCGGCAAATACGGCCAAGACCTCACCCCGCAAATGGATCTCGCCGGCCTGCTTGTTCTTCTGGATTCCGTTAACGGCGGCCATCGCATCCGCCTGTCTTCTGTTGAGCCCGCGGAAATCACCGACACCCTGCTTCAAACGATTTATGAATCAAAAAAGATCTGCCCTCATTTTCACATACCCTTGCAAAGCGGAGACTCATCGATTCTGCAAAAAATGAAAAGGCCCTATACCCCGCAAATCTTTGCAGAGCGCATTGAAAGCATCCACGGCCTTTTTCCGGATGCAGCAATCGGAGTTGACGTTATCGTGGGGTTTCCCGGGGAAGGCGATTCCGCCTTTACCCGCACGTTTGAACTCATTGAATCCCTGCCGGTGACATATCTGCACGTATTCCCGTTCTCTGCCCGGCCCGGAACCCGGGCGGCCGGATTTGACAATCCGGTTTCCGCAGCCGTGATCAAGCAACGCTGCCGGATGCTGCGTCAGCTGGGGGAGGAAAAGAAACAGCAATTTTATGAAAAAATGACCGGGAAAACGCTGGATGTGGTCATTGAAACCGAAAACACAGGGAAACCGGGATTGTCCAGGGGCATCACCGACAACTACATCCCCTTGTACGTGGAAAATGCATGCGGCCTGCAGGGCACCCGCGTGGCCTGTCAAATCAACGGATCCGCTTCAGAGGCCCTGTGCGGCAAAGCGGTTACCGCCATTCTATCGGAGCAAGCATCATGACCCGGATGAAAACCCAGAAAGAAATTACATACTCTATTTCCGAACTGGCAGAAGAACTGGATATCAGTACGCGGGCCATTCGTTTCTACGAGGAAAAGGGCCTGATCACCCCGGAGCGCACCAAGGGCAACCACCGCATCTACGACCGGCGGGACCGGGCCCGGTTAAAACTGATCCTGCGCGGAAAGCGCCTGGGCTACTCTCTGGATGAAATCGCTGAAATGATCGGCATGGGCAATTTTGACACAGACGAGGAACAGCAGTTAAAAAAAGCCTATTCCTATGGAAGGAGAAAGCTCAAGGAAATTGAAAGCCGCATGGAGGAACTCGAAATTCTCAAGCAGGATCTGCTGCGGGTGCAGGAAAAAATCTTAAACCGACTAAAGCAGCTCAACTTAAAGCCCCCCCGATAAAACCGGGTTTTATGTAAAGGCGGCCAGGTTGAAAAACTGAAGGGTATCTTTGGCATGCTGGATGTATTGCCGCCGCTCCATACCCAGCATGGGACGGAAAAAATTTTCCCCGGACACGAAATTGTGGATGGCATTCATAATATAAAGCACTTTCATGCGGGCTTCCACCGGCACATCCTTGCGGTCTGCGGCAAGCCCCATGGAATAGGCAATATCTGAGAGATACTCCGGCACCCGGAAATCCAGAATGCTTCCATGGCGTGTTTTCATGAAATACCGGTGAAGGGTCAGGTTGGAGATCTCCGGATTTTCAAACAAATAATCCACCATCTGCTCAATGGCGATATCCAGGCGCTGCGCCAAAGGCTTTCCCTTGATGATCTTTTCCACCTCAATGAGCTTGTTTCCCAGCCCGTCATTGATATCCCGGATCACGGCTTCGTATAAATCCCCCTTTTCCCCCCAGTGGTAATAGAGGGTGGAGATGTCAATATCCACGGCCTTTGCGATCATGCGCGTGGTTGTGCCGTGAAACCCGTATTCACCGAAAATTTTCCGGGCTGCCTCAAGAATGCGGGCCTTCATGGACTCGGGATTCTGTTTTGCCTTTTCAAGAGATGTTGCCATTCTATCCTTTGCCTGTATCATTGAACAATTGAATTTTTTTCAAATACCAAAAATAACCGCCCGCCGACCTCAGATCACACCCCGGCCGGCCATGTCATCGATTTCAGCGTCCTTGTAACCAAGCTCTGCAAGCACCTGCCTGGTGTTTTCGCCGAATTCAGGCGGAAACTGGGAAACACGGGCCGGGGTTTGAGACAACTTGGCCACCGCACCCAGGGCCGTCAGCCGCCTGCCCTTTGCACCAGTGAGTTCCAGCACCATATCCCTCTGGGAAAACACCGGATCTGAAAGGGCTTCGGAAAGATTTTTTACCGGTGCCCAGCAAATCTCCGCACTTTCAAAGGCCTTCTGCCAGTGCGAAAGGGTTTGGGAGCGAAATTGTTGTTTGAAAAAATCAATAATTTCCTTCCGGCGTGCATCATCATACTGCAGCGGGGTATATTCCGGAACCTGGAAAAAATCGCACAAATTTTTCCAGAACCGGTTTTCCACCGCACCAATGGAAAGATACCGGCCGTCTGCGGTTTCATAGGTATTGTAGCAGGCATACCTGTGGGACAGAAACCAGTTGCCGCGCTCCACGGCCTGGCCTGCGGTCTGCTGGATATTCAGGGCAAGCGAGAGCAGGCTCAGGCACCCATCTGTCATGGAAATGTCAATGTACTGGCCACTGCCGGTTTTCTCCCGGGAAAACAGGGCCATCATGATCCCGATCACCGCATTCATCCCCCCGCCGGCCATGTCCGCGATCTGAATGCCCGGAATCACCGGCCGGCCGTCTGCCTCTCCGATTAAGCCCAGCACGCCGGCCACGCTGAGGTAATTGGCATCATGGCCCACAATGCCCGCATAATCACCGGTCTGGCCGTAACCGGTAATGGAGCAGTAAACAATGGACGGGTTGACTGCCCTGACCGATTCATAATCCACGCCCAAACGGGCTGTCACGCCGGGGCGGAAGCCTTCAAGCACCACGTCGGCATCTTGGACCAGTTCAAAAAAAATCTTTTTCCCCGCCTCTGACTTTAAATTCAGGCAAATATGCTCCTTGCCCCGATTGACCGCATTGTCCGGAAAAAATTCCCCTGCAAAGCGTTTGTCTTCAACCGCAATGACCCGTGCACCATGATCGGCAAGAATCATGGATGCATAAGGCCCGGGCAGCAGACGGGACAGATCAATAACAGTAATGCCGTTTAAAGCACCGGTTTTGGCATCTGGCATGGTTTTTCCTCCAAAAGAAAGCTTGCCGGACGGATAAAAATTCAATATAATAAAGAAACAGCTTCAATCCAGCGTTTGATTCCATCACTTGATGTATAATTCAGCAACCCTTTGATGTCAATCACAAATAAAATGACTTAAACCACCCGAATTCAGGAAATACTTGGTGCCCGAACGAAAATCAGGATTTTTCGTCAAGGTCAAGGACGGCGAAAATTTTAACCGCAGGAATACTCGACGTATTTTGAGGATTAAAATTTGAGCCGGACGCAGAGATTGGC
>NZ_JBSRLA010000085.1:0-11596 GCF_055149105.1 Desulfosalsimonas sp.
TTTGTAAGCGACATTGAGCGTTTACGGAAAAATTCAGCAAATGCCGGAGCTAAAAAATTTCAAACTGTTTGAGGCCGACAGGCCGAGTTTGTAAATTTTGGGCGAAGGCATTGGCTGAATCCGTATACGGTCAGGAGCGAAAAAACTGACCCCGGCCGCAGGGCTTCCTTCCTGCAACAACAGCGGACGCGGTAAAAAGCTTTTTACGGTGCCATCATTATTGCTCGACAAAGGAAAATCTGGGCTGGGCCTTGATCAAAGCGCGGGTGTAGTCGGATCCGGGGTTGTTGATCACCTGCTCGGACGGTCCGGACTCCACGATCTGCCCCTTGTAGATCACCGCAATGCGGTCGCACAAAAACCGGGCGGCAGCCAGGTCATGGGTGATAAACAAAAGCGTGACCCCCTGTGTTTTGCGCAGATCCGCCAGGAGTTTGAAAATGGTATAGGAAATGGTGGCATCGAGCATGGAGGTGGGCTCGTCTGCAATGACAAATTCCGGGGAGAGCACCATGGCCCGGGCAATGGCAGCCCGCTGGCGCTGGCCGCCGCTTAGCTGGTGAGGGTAGCTGGGAAAAAAATCCGCTGCCGGGCTAAGGCCCGCGGCATCAAGGGCCTGGGCCGCTTTTTGCCTGCGGGCCTCGCTGCTGCGAATGCCGTGGATGATCAGGGGTTCGGCCACGGTGTCAAATATGGACATATAGGGATTCAATGACTGGTATGGGTCCTGGGGGATGAGCTGGACCCGGCGGCGGAAATCTTTTAAGGCCGCGCCTTTCAAACCGGAGATGTCTTTTCCCTGAAACCGGATTTGCCCTGCATCGATTTCCTCGAGTTTCAGCAGCAGCCGGCCCAGGGTGGTTTTGCCCGAACCGCTGGCTCCCACCAGGCCGAAAACCTCGCCTTTTTCAATGCAAAGGCTGACTCCGTCAATGGCAGTCAGCGCCGGGGCGGATCCGGCAAACAGGGACCGATCCTCGCTGTAGGTTTTTTTGATTCCCTGGATTTGCACCATGGGTTCTGCGGGGGTGCCTGGCATGGCTGCAGATTCTTTTTTTACCGGCATAAGCTGCACAATACTTTATGGGTTGGTGTGATTTCCCGCCATTGCGGCGGGCGGCTGCGGCAGGCCTCCGAGGCATGGGGGCACAGATGCACATATCCGCAAAGTTCCTTTGACAAGGGTTCGGCCGGGGTGCACGGGGGCGCCGGCGCCTGCCTGTCCCGGATTTCAAACACGCCGTCAATGGTGAGATACGAAGACAGAAGCGCCCGGGTGTAAGGGTGCACCGGAACCTCAAAGACCTCTTCCCGGCGGCCGGCCTCCACGATTTTTCCCCTGTACATGACCATGATTTCGTGGCATACCCCGGCCACCACCCCGATATCATGGGAGATGAAGATCAGGGCAATGTTTTTTTCCTTCTGGATGGCCTTGATCTTTTGCAGGATCTGGTCCTGGACAATGACATCCAGGGCGGTTGTGGGCTCGTCAGCGATGATGAGATCCGGGCTGCAGGCAAGGGCCATGGCAATAATGGCCCGCTGCTTCATGCCCCCGCTGTATTGGTGGGGAAAATCAAAGATCCGGTCCCCGGGGATCTCCACCAGTTCATAGAGCTGTTCTACCTGTTTGACCGCCTCGGCTTTTGTGATTTTGGGGTCATGGGTGCGGATGGCCTCGAGGATCTGGTCCCCGATGCGCTGGACCGGGTTCCAGGCGTTCATGGCGGCCTGGAAAATCATGGCTATGCGTTTCCAGCGAATCCGCTGCATCCGGGCATCCGGCAGGCCCAGCAGGTCCATGCCGTCAAAGGTGATCCGCCCGCCTTTGACAAATCCGTTTGAGGGCAGAAGCCGCAGAAGCGCCATTCCCAGGGTGGTTTTGCCGCATCCGGATTCGCCTACAATGCCGACGGATCTGCCCCGCTCCAGGGAGAAATTCACCCGGTCTGCGGCAATGGCCGTTTCCCTGCGGGTTTTGTAGGCAATGGTAAGATTTTCAACTTCAAGCAGGGCCATGCTTCCCCTTATTTTTTGAGCGTTTCCGCCCGGTTTTGTCCGATTTACTCAAAAATTTTCCTCCTTTCTCAGCCGCGGGTCGAGTACTTCCTCCATGGCCCGGCCGATGAGGTAAAACGACAGGGTGATCAGGGAAATGCAGATGCCCGGCGGCAGGAGCCAGTAGGGGGCCTGGAACATGTGCCCGGTTTTCCAGACCCACTGGAGCATCATGCCCCAGCTCACGGTGTTGGGATCGCCGAAACCCAGAAAGGCCAGGGCGGCCTCCACGATAATGGCCGATGTCACCCGGAAGGTCATGTACAAACATGCCATGGGCAGTACATTGGGCAGAATGTGGCGGAAAATGATGCGCATATGAGAGGCCCCGGCCACCCGGGCCATGTCGATAAAGGGCCGCTGTTTCAGCGACAGGGTCTGGGAGCGGATGACCCGGGAGACTCCGGGCCACCGGAACAGGGCGATTAACAGCACAATAATCCAGATGTTTAACTGGCCGAACAGGGATGCCAGCAAGAGCACCACTAAAAGCGAGGGCATGACCATGATCATGTCGGCAAACCGCATGAGCGCGGCATCCGTGACCCGGCCGGCATAACCGGCGATCATGCCGATAAGGGTGCCAAACACAATGCTCATAAAAGCCGCGGATATCCCCACCATAAAGGCGATGCGCGCGCCGGTCAGCAGCTGGGTGAAAAGATCCCGTCCCAGGTTATCCGTGCCCAGCCAATGCTTTGCACTGGGGCCGGTGGCGTTTGAAATCGAAGGATCCACCCCGGTCATGGGGTGGTACATGGGATCGATCAGCGGGGGGATATAGCTGATCAGGGCCATTGCCCCGAAGCAGACAAGCAGAAACACCCCGAGTTTTCCCACGGGGTTTTCGTAAAACAAAGCCCAGCCGTCTAAAAACCGCTGGAGATTATAGGAGCGTTTGGCGGCAGCCGTGTTGCCCGCTGCCCGGGTTTCTGCGGAAAAATTCATCAGTACCGGATCCTCGGGTCAAGATAAGCATATAAAACATCCACGATCACGTTTGCCACAAGCACCACAAGGGAGATAAACAAAAAGCAGGCCAGGGCCAGAGGGTAATCATTGTTGCTCACCGCAAAGATCAGCTCTCTGCCGATGCCCGGCCATGAAAACACGGTTTCGGTCAGCGCCCCGCCGTTGATGGAAAAGGCCAGGCTCAGTCCGATGCTGGTGACCACCGGCAGATATGCATTGGGCGCGGCATGGCGGTTTCTGACCCTTTTTTCCGAAAGGCCCTTGGCCCTGGCCGTGAGAATATAGTCTTCTTTTAAGGTTTCGAGCATGCTGCTGCGCATGATCAGCAGATAGGAGCCCACGTGTATGATAAACAGGGTTAGAAGGGGCAGAAGCATGTGATGGCCGATGTCTGCGGCCTTTGCCAGAAAGCCTGTTGACGGATCGATCCACACCTCCGGGGTGATCATGCCGTTTAAGGGAAACCAGCCCACGTGATAGGCAAAAATCCAGATAAACAGCAGAGCGATCCAGGGAAGAAACAAGGTGTGGCAGACCAGGGCCAGGATCGTGACCCAGGTGTCAATGGGCCGGCCCTTGTACCATGCCACGAGCTTTCCCCAGAATACCCCGGCTGCGGCCGACAGGATCACTGATGTGGTAAACAGCAGGATGGTGTTGGGCAGGCGGCGGCCGATGATATGGATCACGGGCTGGCCGTAGTGAAAGGAGATGCCGAAATTGCCGGTAAAAAAATTTTTTACGTAATACAGATACTGCAGCCACAAGGGCTGGTCCAGCCCGAGCTGGGAGATGAGCATGCTGGCGTCTTCTGCGCTCATGCCAGGCTGCACCATCCTGGAGACCGGATCGCCCGGAGACAGATGAAACAGGAGAAACAGCCCGGTGAGAATCAAAAAGAATATGGCCATTACCTCAATGATGCGGCGGAAGATCAGCTTGCGAAAGTGCATACGGGTTCCGGGCTTATCCTGTTATTGGGGTCTGACGCTGCAAAACGACCAGATATTGCCGATTCCCTCCACCATGGGAACCCATCCGCTAAAGGTTCTGGTGTCCACGGCCTCGATGGCGGCCGGGTTGTAGAGGGGGATGTAGGGCACATCTTCCATGATCATTTCCTGCATTTGATAAAGCAGTTTCCGCCGTTTTTTTGTGTCCATTTCCGCAATGGAGGCTTCTGCCAGTTTGTCGAATTCCGGGTTGTCATAGCCGCTCATGTTCCATCCACCGGGCTTGTCGTTGTCGGAATGGAAAAAACTGCGCAAATAATCCGGATCCAGGGCCAGCCGGCCGTAGCCCAGGATAAAGGCGTCAAAATCATGATTCTTTTTCACGGTTTCCAGCAAAGCGCCAAAGGACATGGGTCGGGCCGATGCCGGAATGCCCAGTTCCTTTAGCCATTCCTGGATCAGGATGCCGCAGGTGGCCCGGTTTGGGTCATAATCGGCCGGCGGGGTCAGGATGGTGAATTTCTCCATCTGATTGCCGTCGGGCCGCACAATTGTGGAAGGTGAAACCACCCCGCCGTTTTCATCCACCGGCGGCTGCTTCCAGCTGTATCCGGCTTCAGCCAGCATCTTCCAGGCTTTTTTGATCCGCTCCTCCCGATTCAGTCCCCTGCCGTATTCAGGCATGTTCGGAGCGCACCAGAACCGGTTTTCAGACGGGACGATGGAGTCCATTCTGGCGCCGTGGCCCTGCAGGACCCGTTTGACAATAAAATCGCGGTCAATGATCACGGCTGCGGCCCGGCGCAGGGCCGGGTCGGAAAAGGGCTTTTTTCTCACGTTAAAGCCCATGTAGTACAGGGCGCTTTTTTCATTGATCATCACCCGGATGTTCCTGTTTTCTTCCAGATCCTCGAGATAGCCGGGCTGCACCGACCACCAGAGAAAATCAATATCGCCTTTTTTCAAAGAAAGGATGGCCACGTCGGCTGTTCCGTATACCTTGAAAAGCACGGCATCCACATAGGGGCCCAGCTGGTGGCCCTGGATTGTCTGTCCCCGGCCGAAAAAATGGGGATTTTTCGTGAGATAGACGAAATTTCCCTCCTGCCAGCGCTCCAGCACAAAAGGACCGCATCCCAGGGGCTTTTCCAATCGGGCGTTTAACAGCGCACCCAGCGGCTTTTCCTTTTCTTTTGCTTGTTTGACAATAGGCGCCCATTGTTTTTTTGGCATGACATAGTTGATCAGGCTCCGGGTGAGAAACGTGGCACGGGGTTCCTCCAGATAAAACCGTACCGTCTGTTTGTCCACGGCTTCGGCCTTTTCCACGAACGCCCATTCCGAGTGATATTTGGGCACTTTAAAGGATTTGATGGTATTGACCGTAAACACCACGTCTTCTGCGGTCACAGGGGAGCCGTCCGACCATTTGGCCTCCCTGAGTTCCATGGTGTAGGTGTTTGTATCCGCGTCCCACTCGGGCATGGCCTTTGCCAGCCAGGGGGTGAGTTCCAGGGTTTCCGGGTGCTCGGTGTAAAGGGGCTGATAGATCAGAGACAGAATTTTGTTGGAATTGGCATCGGTTGCCATCCAGACATTGAGTGTTCGCGGCTCTTCGGCAATTCCCACCCGAAGCGTGCTTTCCGCGGCGTAGCCGGAAGCGGGGGGCCAGAGCAAAACCATGGCTGCTGCCATAAAAATCAGAGACGAGACAAATAGTTTGGGAAAAAAGCGCATTTGCATTTCCTTTTTATTTGAGCGCCGCCTGCCGGGATTGTTTTCGGGCAAGGGCCATTTGTTCCACAAAGTCGATGACTCGGGTTTCCATGCGGATATTTTCCAGCCGGTTGATCCGGGGAATACCCCCGGGGCTGACGCAGTTGACCTCGATTAATTTTTCATCTATCAGATCCAGGCCTACAAAATAAAGACCGTCTGCAAGAAGGCGCGGCCGGATCTGCTCGCATATCCGCCGCTCTCTGGCGGTGATGGAATGGGCAAAGGCCTTGCCCCCGGCGTGAATGTTGGTCCGGAAGCTGCCGTCCGGGGGTTTTCTGCACATGGCCCCCAGAATTTCCCCGTTTAGCATTAAAATGCGGACATCCCCCTTTTCCTTGACCCCTTTTAAGTATTCCTGGACCATGATCTGCTCGCGGTCTGCATAGGGCTTGTGGGCACCCACGTAATAGTGAATCAGGGAGTTGAGGTTTTCCGGGTCCCGGGTGCTGACCTTGATAATGCCCTGGCCCCCGAACCGGCCCAGGGGCTTGATGACCATGTCGCCGCCAAAGTTGTCGATGATTTTGCGCAGCCGGGACGGATCACGGGAAATGTGGGTTTCCGGGATCAGATCCGGAAAATTCAGGGTATAGAGCTTGCTGTTGCCCAGAACCATGCCGCAGGGATCATTTACCATAAAGACCTGGTTGCGCACCGGAGCCAGAAATTCAACCGAACTGTAGCTCAGGGGCGGATCCTTTCGCAGAAAAAGCGCGTCGAGTTCCGTGAGTTCCTCAAAGCTGATCGACTCCTCCTGCTGCCGGGCGACGGCTTTGTCCCAGTATTGCTTTATGGAAAGATCCCGGGCCACTGTGACGTCTTTCATCCGGGCCACGATCTGCTGTCTGCGCACATAGATATCATGGGGTTCGAGGAAGAATACGCAATGCCCCCGCTGGTTGCATTCATACATCAGGGCCGCAGTGGTTTCAAAAACCGGATCAATGCCTTCCAGTCGATCCATGACAAAAGCTATTTGCATGGCGTGTCCTTTTGTGAACCGGTTCTTGTCTCAGCCTCTGCCACCATGGATTGCAAATGGCGCAGGCGCTGACTCAGTGCCGTGCAGATCTGCAGGGCAATGCCCGGATACTCGCGCACCAGTTCGTTGAATTCAGGCTTTTCAAGAACCAGGAACCGGGAGGGCTTTAATGTGCGAATGGTGGCCGATCTCTCGGTTTCCTCGAAAAGGGCCATTTCTCCAAAATAATCCCCCGGCCCCATGGTGTCGAGCCGGATTTGCTTTTCCGGCTCCCGGCCTTTGCAAACAGCCACCTCACCGTCGATGATCAGATAGATCCGGTCGCCCGGGTCGCCTTCGGCAATCACTACTTGATCGGGAGGATAAGCCACTTCCCGTGTCACAGCAGCGATGGCGCCGAGTTCGCTGACGGTCAGGCCGGAAAAAATGGCAATGTTTTTCAGCAGCAGAATTTTTTCCGGAACTGTGAGTTCAGTATCCATGATTTGCTCCTTTGGGTCAAGCGCTCCGGACGCACCGGGAATAATTTTTTGGGCCATCTGCCGGATATAAGGATTTTGAGCCTTTTTGAGCTGTGAGATGACGGTTTTTTGCCGGTCTGCGGCTTCTGCGTGATATTCCAGGACGTAAAGTGTCAGCACGGGCTCCAGCCAGTCATCGGCTTCTTTGAGCAGTTCCGGGAAAAGATCCCTGGAAACCGATGCAAACCGGGGCAGCTTGAAGTATTTTCTGCCCTGGGCAAGGCTCTGGGAGATGGATTCCCCTTCGAGCAGGGGGGTGACCATGTTAAACATCTTGTGATCCATGATATCGCCCAGCAGTTCGATGCTGTTTGCACGATGACGGGTGCTGGTGGAAAAAAGGCCCCTGAAAACCGTCCACATGCGCCCCCTGCGGTCATGGATGGCCAGAACCCGGAAGGTGTTTTCCAGAATCAGGTTCTTTTTCTCCATCAGGTGTTCCACCAGCAGGTTCTTGGCCCGGCTTTCCGGAAGCTTTTCAAGGGCCTCGGCCCTGGCCAGGCAGGTATAGGCCTGAAAAAGTCCCTGCCGGGTAAAGCGCGTAATGTCGAGATCTTTGATTTTCAGCTCTTCCAGCAGCTCAAAAATGGCTTCGCGCATCCGGCGGTCAGGCCGGTTTAGTGCTTCGATGAGAATTCTGCCGTTGATGTAGCCGGCGTTTTTGATCTTCTCCCGTGCCATCTGCGCGATGGTCGTATCTGAATCCCCCAGGTGCCCGATAATTCTGGACAATGATTGGTCATCGGTGATTTCCATGCTCTCTATGGCCGCGCGCCGAAGGCCGGGATCCGGCTCATTGAGAAAAGGGGCGGCAATGTCATTTAAATTGCCCGGCGACAGCCGGGACAGGCAACGCAGGATATCGCTCCGGATGGGCTTGTTGTCAGCATCTGAAAGCATTTTTGTCAAAATGCCGGCATAGCCTTTTTCCCCTGTCTGAGCTGCGGCAATCACGCCTGCCTTGCGGTGATCGACGTCTTGGGCGTAAAGCCAGGTATCGATTTTGGGTTTGAGCTTGCCCGGGCTTTTCATGTACAGGCATCCTGCCGCGTTTGCCCGAACCTCGGGGTGGGGGTGCTGGATCAGGGTTTCGAGCCGGTCGCGGATGGCCGGATTGCCAGAGCCGGTTCTGTGGATGGTGCGGATGACCGCAACCGTGAACGCCGGCTCATTGCTGGCATAAAGCATCCTTTGCAGCATCTCTGCGATTCCGGGTCCGGGGGCGTCTGAAAGCATTTCCAGCAGCCGGATTCGGGTGGCCGTATCCTGCCGGTCAATGGTTCTGGCCACAAGATCGTCAAAATTATTTACATCCAGGGTCTTGAGCAGCCGGGCATACCAGAGTGCATCTTCGCCCCGGGCGTTTAAAAAGGCTTCTGTCAGTCCCGGATCCGCCTGGTCCTTTTTTAACAGCTTGCCCAGATTCTGTTGTTCCATGCTTTTTAAATCCAGCATATTCCTGGAAATCAGGTCCATTAGAATAGCGGCATATTTGCGCTTGAGCACAAACGGGGCCGCCAGCCAGACCAGCACAAAGGGCAGGGCCACCAGGGAAAGATAGCGTGGGTGAAACAGGTTTGCAGAAGCCAGGATCAGACCTGATCCGACAAACAGAGCCACCCGGACCACGGTTCCCCGCAGAAAGGGCCGGACCATGGCCCTGTAGGATTCGGGAAACAGCCCGATTAAAATGGAGTTGGCCGGCATGTTGATGGTGGTGCGGATGATGTTTGTGGACATGCGGGCATACACGGCGGAAAAGATGTCAAAGCGCGCCAGAAAAGCGATAAATGCAATGATGTAGTTAAAGGGGTGAAACATCAGGGCCACGGGCAGGCCGAAGCGGCCGTAGAGCCGGCCCACAAACAGCAGCAGAACCAGGCTGATGATATTGAGCACCCCCCGGAAATAGGAAAAAAACCCCAGGAGTCCGGATTCGCTGGCAAAATAGGCATCTGCGGCAAAATTGAACTGATAGTTCATGATGGTGATCACCACATTGGGCATGAAGGTGAGCACCAGCACGATTTTGACCAGGGTCGACTGACGGATTAATGGCAGCACCTGCTGGAACTGCTCGCGCATGGGCGGCTGGTGTTTTACCTTTTTGCCTTTTTTAGCCCCTGGCAGGGCCATGCGCATGTGCATGCTCATGGCCTTGATCAAAACGGCCCCCAGCAGGCTGATGCCCAGGTAAACCAGCAGCAGGTTGTCGAAACGAAGGGTTGCTGCCATATAAGGAGTGGAAAAGCTTCCCGCGATCAGGCCGATGACTCCGCCTGCGGTGAGAAGCGGAAAGATGCGCTTGGATTGCCGGGTATTGTAGAGATCATTGGCCAGGTTCCAGAAAAGCAGGGCTTCAAGCAGCTCAAACTGGCTTTTTAGCATAAACAGCAGCGGATAGATCAAATCCAGACCCATGGGGATCAGCAGGCGGATGCCGCCCACCGAAAGCCCGCAGAATACAAAGAGCATGCCCAGCAGCCGGGTGCTTTGCAGCCGGGTCATAAACAGGGCCAGAATGC
The DNA here is from genome assembly GCF_055149105.1 of Desulfosalsimonas sp. Taxonomy (NCBI): domain Bacteria; kingdom Pseudomonadati; phylum Thermodesulfobacteriota; class Desulfobacteria; order Desulfobacterales; family Desulfosalsimonadaceae; genus Desulfosalsimonas; species Desulfosalsimonas sp. The sequence continues at coordinate 9,794 of NZ_JBSRLA010000085.1, forward strand.
CGGTGAGGATAAAGGTGGCAATGGAGTTGAGCATGTTGACAATGGGCAGGTACTGGACCCCGTAGCGCTTGAGAAAGGCGGTTTCCGCGTAGTTGTTAAGTACCATGCCGGAACTGCGCAGGAGAAATAAAAGTGCGGCGGTCCATAAAAACAGGGCAACCTCGTCTTCGTGGAGCTTAAGCCAGTTTAAAAGGACCCTGCGCATTAATCCGCCTCTTTGACCAGCCGGAAGCCGGTGGTTTTAAACTTGGCTGCCGGGTGGGCGTAGGCGCGGTTGGCACTTCTCAGGCTGTGGGGATCGCTGTACCAGCTGCCTCCCCTGCGTACCCGCCTTACGCATTCAAATGTGCCGGGGGCTTCGGGCAGGGGGTATTGGTTAAAGCAGTCATTGCACCACTCCCAGACATTGCCGTGCATGTCGTAAAGCCCCCATTTGTTGGGTTCGTAACTTTTCACCGGCGCCGGCCCGTTGGCCTCCAGACCCAGCGCCCTGACGGTTTCCGTGCATTGTCCGGATTTGACAGGGGAATTGGCGTACATGGCCCGTGTGCATTCGATGTCATCGCCCCAGGAAAAGGCGGTTTGGGTGCCGGCCCGGCATGCGTATTCCCACTCGGTTTCGGTGGGCAGGCGGTAGGTCTGCCCGGTGCGGCGGTTTAGCTCCTTTATGAATTTCTGGCAGTCATGCCATGAAACACTGGTCACAGGCAGGTTTTTGGGCCCTTTTCTGGGGAAAAGCCATTTTTCCCCCATGACTTGCTGCCACTGGCCAATGGTCACCTCAGTGGTCTGAATGAAAAACGGCTCTGAAACTACCGCCTTGTAAGATTTTTCGCTTTCTCCCCGAAGGGGCGCATCCGGGGAGCTGCCCATCATGAACCGGCCCGGTTCGATTCTGACAAATTCCATTCCCAGGCGGTTTTTATAAACATTTTCCTCTCCCCGGACTGACGGGGACGGACTCAGCAATGCAAAGACCGCGGCCAGGGAAATGAGAAAATAGAGGTTTCGCATGATACATATCCTTGATATATAGAAGATAGATATAAAGGCGTTTGCTGTTTCCGGGTTTTGGTTAAACCTATCAAAAACATTATTGTTTAGATGTTTTAAGGGGTTTTTGGGAAACTGTCAAATTCAACTGCATTGCCGGGGAGGCCCAGAATTGATGGAAACCGAAACCATAGAAGGCATTGATTATCATTTTGCTCCCCCGGAGGAGCTGGGAAAAGAAGATATGGAGCGCATCATCGCCCTTGTGGAGGCCGGCGGCTCCGTGGATCCGGGCCGGGTGCGGGAAAACCTGTCCCATGCCTTTTTAATCGGCTATGTCAGAGATGACAACGGCGAGATCGCGGCCTGCTCGAGTCTCAAGCACCCCCGGACTGAATTTACGCAAATGGTGCGGGAACAGACCGGCCTGGATTTGTCAGATTTTCTGGAACGGGGCTATACATCGGTTCTGCCGGAATTCCGGGGCAGAAAAATTGCCAGCAACCTGCTGGCGGGGCTGACGGCCCGGGTGGGCAATCGGAAGCTTTATTCCGTGATCGGAGAGGACAACATCGGGGGGCAAAAGATTGCCATCAATAACAACACCCGGAAAATGGTTGTTTATAAAAGCCCCAAAACCGGAAAAAAAATGGGGATCTGGATTCCGGAATGGATGATTTGAAAAATAAAAACCCAGGTATGATGGCACCGAAAAAGTCCAATATCTGCGTTACGCGCAATTTCTCAGAATTTCACGTACGGCTAAGTACGCTGCATTCTTCGAAATTGCGCAAGCCTTGATCTTGAACT
>NZ_JBSRLA010000086.1:0-12065 GCF_055149105.1 Desulfosalsimonas sp.
AACAGCAATTCCGGTTCAGCGCCCGAAACCGTCTCATAGATCCACCAAGTGCCCAGAGCCCCTTCGCCTGCTCAAGGTGTTACCTCTTACAGCGTATCATCTTAGCGATACGTCGGTGGGCATTACCCCCCCCCTTCATTGCTCTTACGGGCTCATGCGCCAGACCAAAACCCTCCTATTGCTTTAGTTGTACCCTATACAATTGGTCTTTGCAGGTTGCTACCAGCCCCTGCTGGGAGATGGCCCTTCCCGGCGTTATCTCTACAAGTCTTTCACTGGATGCTTGACCCCCTACCCCGGCAGATCCCATGGTGCTTTTACCCGTTTCTTCCCATAGAACATCGGCCTTCCCTTAATTGCGACAAGGTCGGCTACTTGCAATTACCCGTACAACGACTTCAGTACGGTGTGCGATTTCGGGGCTGCAGATATTTCTTTATGTTCAGGCCTCCAGTTTTGCTTGCCACTCAGGTCGTTCCCACCAATATGATCACACCCATATCAGCAGCTGTGACTTTTACATTCGAGCAGAACACGAGTTGTTACCTTCCCGTGCATCGAATATGCTAGCCGTCCGAACCGGGCAATTGACGGCTGCGCACCCGCTTTGGGATTCGCCATTTAAACATCTACGACGACCTGTTCACCCTCCGGCGGGACCGAATTGCCCGTTTGTGCGATCTTCTGGCATCCAGACCCCTGGGCATGCAGTTTAACTGTGCAGCGCGCGTGGGTCACACAGACGACGAGCTGCTGGAAATGCTCAAGGCGGCCGGATGCCTCATGGTGTCTCTGGGCATTGAAACCGGTGATCCGGATCTGCTGGAAGTCCATAAACCCGGGGTCTACCTTGATGCGGTCAAAGATACGGTCCGGCGGATTCAGGCCGCGGGGCTGCGGGCCAAGGGCCTGTTTATGATGGGACTGCCCGGGGAAAGCGTTGAATCGATCCGCAAAACCAGTGATTTTGTCATGTCTTTGGGCTTAGATGACATGAACATGGCCAAGTTTACCCCGTTTCACGGAGCCCCGGTCTGGAAGACCATTGCCGATCATGGCGCTCTGGAAGAGGACTGGCGCAAAATGAACTGCCTGAATTTTGTTTTTGTCCCGTCGGAAATCGGCTCCAGACAAGTGCTTGACCGGCTTTACAACGAACATGTCAAACGGTTTTACTCAGACCCGTACTGGCGGAAAAAATTTTCTCGCCGGCTGTGGCAGCACCGCCACAGCCTGTGGCGCATGGCCAGGCATCTTCCGGACATGCTTTCAGCCATGCGCTCCTTTGAAAATCCGCCCCGGAAAAAAAGCCCGGCGTGACCTGTTCTGCGGACCGCGGGCTTGATTTCCAATCTGCCCCTGTGATATCAAAAAGTATTTTGGGAATACCTTACATCAACGGACACAGGGGGTACCTATGTTGGGATTTCTGCCCGGCCCGCTCCGCGGCGCCATTGCCCTGCTTTTATATACCGGCAACACAGTGGGCGCTTTTACCACTCTGCTGCCCTTTGTTGTCCTCAAAACCCTGATCCCCCATGAAGGCACCCGCCATTTTCTCACCCGGATACTGACAGGCATTGCCTGGATCTGGATTTACCTCAACACCCTTATCCTGTACCTAACCCAGGATATCGCCTGGGACGTGCAGGGAGTGGACGGATTTGATTCAACAGCCTCTTACCTGGTGCTTTCCAATCACCGTTCCTGGGCCGATATTCTGGTCCTGCAGCATGTTTGGAAACACAGAATCCCCTTTCTCAAATTTTTTCTCAAACGCCAGCTCATCTGGGTTCCGCTTCTGGGCATCGCCTGGTGGGCCCTGGATTTTCCGTTCATGAAGCGTTATTCAAAGCAGTTTATAGAAAAACATCCGGAATTAAAGGGAAGGGACCTGGAAACCACCCGCAAATACTGCGAAAAGTTCAAAAAAGCCCCCATATCGGTGATCAATTTCGTTGAAGGCACCCGTTTTGACGAAAAAAAGCGTCAATACCAGAACTCGCCCTACCAACACCTGTTAAAGCCCCGGGCCGGCGGTGTGGCAACGGTACTTTCGGCCATGGGAGAGAATCTGGATGCCATTATCGACGTCACTCTGGTGTATCCCGAAAACAAGGCCCCGCTGCCTTTCTGGGACTTTCTCAAGGGCAAAATACCCCGGGTGGTGATGCGGGCAAAACGAATAGAAATCCCACGGGAATTTGCGCGGCCCGGCGCTGAAACCGACCCTGAATTCAGGCAGCGTTTCCAGCAGTGGCTAAATGCCCTGTGGGATGAAAAGGACCGGCAGATCACAGAAATTCTTCAGAAATATGCCCAAGCAAAGGGAGGAAACCCATGACCCGGCAGGCATCCAACCTCAGGCAGACATATCAGGTCATACGAATACTGCCGATGCATAAATAAAAACTGCCCGGCAAACCGGGCCGGATAAGGAAAGCACAGGAAGGGGGCTGCACGGCACTCCTTATTCCGGCGGCCTGAAATCCTCAAGCAGATAAAGGGTCACGGCATCCTGGATCCCTTTGAACCGCGCAGTAAAGGGAGGTTTCACAACAAGGGCGTCACCGAGCAACTCGGAAATTCTCCGGGAAACCACAATCTGTCCGCCCTGAATTTCAGTCTCCATGCGCTGGGTCATATTGACCGCCAGGCCGACAATGCCATATTTTGACCGGCTGGCTGATCCGATATTGCCCACCACCACGGATCCGGCATGGACCGCTATGCGCGTTTCCAGGGCGGAAGACAGGGGTTTGCTTTCCATTTCTTGATTTAACCGGACCATGCTGCGCTGCATGGCCAGGCTGCACTGCACGGCCCGGGCTGCTGCCGGGGCAACAGGGCCGTCGTGCGGGTCAAAAAACACCAGGACCCCGTCGCCGTAAAAATCCACAATTATACCCTTATGCTCATGGATCACATCGATCATGCGCCCGAAATAATGGTTCAGCATCCCGATGGTCTCCTCGGGACTCAGGGCTTCGGAAAAGGCTGTAAAGCCCCGGATATCAGACATCAGTATCGCAACCTCGCGCTTCTGCCCGCCCAGGCGTGAGGCTTCGGGTCTTTTGAGCAATTCCCGGGCCACTTCGCGATCCACATAACGGCCAAAGGTATCCCGTATAAAATCCAGTTCCTTTAAGCCATCGACCATCTCGTTAAACCCCGCCTCCAGCCGGCCGATTTCATCCGTGGAGGAAACCGGAAGCCTTACCATGTAGGAGCCTTTTGCCACCATCTGAAAGGCCTGCAAAAGCTTCTGAATCCGGCGAACCATCCGGCCGCCGGCAAAGTTTATCAAAAGCAGGATCACTGCTATACACAGCCCCCCGGCAATGGCAAAATAAAAACGAAATTCAATGATGGGCGCCAGGATCTGCTTTCCCGGGGCATACATGATCAAAACCCAGGGGGCCTGACCGAGCCAGTAAAAACCGGCAACCATCTCCGGAGGCCGGCCGCTTCCAAGCCAGGTACCGTGGGATTTTTCCTGCATCTGCTCCAAAACCGCCAGTTCCACCGGATCCCCGGTTTCCCCGAGCCGGTTGCGATGGCCCCCCATGGCCTCGCTATGGGCAAGATACCGGCCCCTGCTGTCCACCAGGCAAACCTGGCGGCTCTGCCACCACCCCAGGTTTTCCACATCTTTCATCAGGTAGTCAAAACGAACCGAGACCTCAAGTCTTCCGGGCTGTCCTGTTTCAGGATTCGAAAACTCGGAAATCAGGAACACGGTCTCCTGTCCGCCGCCGGCCTCATAACGCGGCAGGGTGATTTCAGAAAGGGTTCCCCTGTAAAGCTTGGTCAGCGAGCCGCCTTTGCCGGGCCGCTGCCGGGCCGCCTCCGGCTGAGTGTCCCGGGGCTCCGGGTTGTGAACCAGACGCACGGAGATCACTCCCTGCAGGCTTTCCAGGCGGGATAAAATAAACTTCCGGGCATCTTCCCCCCCTGGATCATTTGCGGCTTCATCAAACAGGCCAATCCATTCAGCCACCCGGGCAAGGCGCATGTCCATGTAATGCGCCGCCCGCTCCAGCCGGAGCACAGCGGTCTGGCGCCATTGATCCACAAGCAGGTTCCGGGCATAAAGAAAACCGGCAAAACCCATGGCAAAAAGCAGCAGGGCCGTGGGCAGAATCAAAAACACGGCCATTCGTTTTCTCAAGGTGTTACGCATGACCGATCACTTCAAAGGCCTCTACCTTGTAAAAATGGCCCTCTACTGCATGTTCACCGCGCGCCCGGAGATCAAATCCCCCCTGGAGAAGTTCCCGGGTCTGCCGGGCAATCAAAATTTCACAGGAAAAATCCTTGGTCAGTTCCTGGATCCGGGAGGCCTTGTTGACGGTATCACCGATCAGACCGTAGGCCGGATGATCCTTGCTGCCCGTATTTCCCGCCAATACCGGCCCGGAACAGATGCCCACCCCGTGCTTGAAAACCAATTTGCCTTCCTGCTGCCGGGCCTGGTTGAAACGGGAAAGGCTTTGGCGCATCTGCAGAGCGGCATGCACGGCCTTGTCCGCATGATCATCAACCTCCAGGGGGACGCCGAACACCGCCTCGATCTCATCTCCCACAAACTGCAGCACCAGTCCGCCGTGATCCCGCACCGCCTTTTCCATGAAGGTAAAATATTCCCGCATGCTCAATATGACTTCCTCGGGTGAATGGGATTCCACGTAACTGCTGAATCCCCGCAAATCGGCAAACAGCATGGTGGCCTGCTTTCTTTCACCGTCCAGCGGGATTTCACCGGAGAGGATTTTGTCCCGGATTTCCGGAGTCACATACCGGCCGAAGGATTCGCGTACCCGCTCCCGCTCGGCAAGGCCCTGGATCATCCGGTTGCCCGCTTCTGCCAGCTCGCCGAGCTCATCATTGGACACCACCCGGATGCGCTGGGAAAAATCCCCCTGCTCCACCTTTTCCACCACCCTGAGCATGGCATCAATGGGCTCGCGCACGGAGCGGCCCACAAGCACATTGAGCCGGAAGCCAATGGCAACAAAAATGGCACAAAGCACAATAGTGAAAAAAAAGATATCCAGGACCAGTTGTGCGGAAAACTCCGGCGTTCCAAGCACATCCCATACAACAAAGGCCAGGGTCACCACCAGGATCAGCATGGGCGTCAGGGTGCCGGCCAGGTTCAGCAGTCGGATTCTGCGCATGACATTGACCCGGAAGGCACCGGGCACCTCTGTGAGTCCGCCGTCGGGAAACACCAGGGGAATGGAAATATGCCGGGTATAGCTCTCCACAATAAAAAAGGAAAGGCTTGCGGTGATCAGGCCGATCATCACGGACCGGAAAAACAAAAGAGCCGCGATTTTGCCGTTCATGGCCCCGGGTGTGAAAAACAAAATATAGACGATCAGGACTGCAGGCACAACGATATAGACCGCCAGGTTCGCAGCCGCCAGGATTAACGGCAGGTTCAATATCCGCCGCTGCACATATTGGCGGCTGTACTGGTCGCAGGGCAGACCCTGCGCCCTGGCGGTCAGATAAAGACAGACCGGGCACTGGACCTGGTACTGGAGCACCGCGATAATAATCAGAATAAACGGAAAGAGACTGATCAGATAATGACCCTCGCCGTTTTCCAGAAGCGTTCGGCCCACCCAGCCGGAGGTCATGGGGGTAAAAAAATTGAGTACCAGGATAATGACAAACCCGAGCAGGTTGGCAGAAATATTGCGCAGGTATAGGTGGAAATAAATTTTCAGACGGGGAAACTCCCCGTTTGCCGGTTCATACTGCATTTTCCGCCCCTCCGGGATGCGCGATCACATTGGCCGGGTCCCACCATCCCCGACACGACCGGCTCAGAAACTGTACAAATAATGTCTGATGCATTGCAGTGCCCTATTTTTCCGCCAGTTTGCGCTCTATGGTTTCCACCAGATCCATTCTCCCCTGCTGCCTGAGCAGGGGCAGCAGCTCCAGGTAAAAAGGTTCCCTGTGGCGGATATTGATCTTAAAAGCATCAAACATCTCCGGGGTCACATCGTCTTGCACAAATGCCCGGGTCTTGTGCAAAGCCCCAAGGGCCGCCAGTCCGGTCATGGTCCGGACGCATTTTTCACACCGGCCGCAGTTGAGCCGGTCCTCCACGTTGGCCAGACACACACGGAAATTATCAAAGCCCGGTTTCCACCGGGTCACCATGCGCAGTTTGTCCAGCCTGGACAAGTCCGCGTCCCGGTGCCGGATGCGCAGGTCATAACTGGAATACTCGGGATCAAGCATGGGATGGCTGCCGCACGGCCCCAGATTGTCAAAATCATAGGATGAAGCAATGTAGAAAAGATTGACCCTGGAGGAAAATCCGTGGGCCACGGCCGCCAGCACCGCCCCGAAAAACCGGTTGAGCCACAAATCCCGGTCATCGCACAAGTGGCGGATATTGGTATACACGGCAATGGTGTTGACCCCGGCTGCGGCCGTCACCCGTTCCATGGCCGCAAGGCCCCGGTCAAACACGTGATATTTCATTCCCCGGGCCGGCACCCCGCCGATATCAAACCCATGCACGAAAAGACAGTCCCGCACCCTTGCGGGATGGGATTTCGGGTATTGGGCCATGTTGCGCCAAAGTGCGGCAATGGAGTCAATCCCGCCGGAATAAAACATTGCGGCATGACGCCCGGGCTCACCGGCGTTGTCAGCGCTTTTTGAAATACCGGCCGGCTCTATTGCCAGTGGCTTGTATCGTTGCCGGGTCCAGACCCGCATCAGGGACATCACAGCCGACAGCCCTTCCATCAGAAACGGGCAGACAGTGCCGTCCACGGCTATGCGTTTTTCCCCGAAATGCAGGGCCGGTATGATGCAGCCTGTGACAAAGGCATTGGCATCGGCGTTCAGGCTGCTGCCCAAACGATCCGGGGCCTCGATAAAAATCTCTTTGTCCGGCTGATCACAGTCCTCCCACACCACGGTGGCCCGGGCCCTGCGCCCCTTGTCTTTTTTTTCCAGTTCCAGATCTTGAATCTTCAAAACAGGCTATCCGTTTTCCGGGCACGGGTGAGGCAGAAATCAATGATCCGCATGGCAATATCGTCTCCGGTTGCAGCCTCAAGACCCCTGAAACCCGGCGAGTAGTTCACCTCAATGACCCTGGCCCCGCCCCGGCTGTCTATAATAATATCCACGCCCGCAATATCAAGACCCACCGCCCGGGCTGCGGCCAGGGCCATTTGCTCGATTTCCCGGCTCAATTCAAAGGGCCGGCTTCTGCCCGATACGTGAAAGTTGGACCGAAAATCCCCTTCTGCCGGCTCCAGGGCCATGGCCCCGGCAATTTTTTCCCCGATGACCAGCACCCGCAGATCCGTGCGCCCTGCCGGAGGGATAAACTCCTGGAGCAAAAGCCCCTGGCCCGTTTCCATGTGCCCGATAATGAATTGATCCGCATCCCGGCTGTTTTCCAGAAGAAAAACGTCTTTGCCCTGTCGGCTGCTGAGTTTTTTGACCACCAGGGGAAAGCTGTTCAAATGCTCCATTCCGGCATAAAACAGCCGGGCACTGTGGGCAAACACCGTGTCCGGCACCGGCAGCCCGCAGGCGGCAAGGGCCTGGAGGGTCAGAAATTTGTTGGCCGCCGTCCGGATGGCGGCCACTTTGTTGACCAAAGGGACATTCATGGCCATGAACTGACTGAGCACGGTCAGGCTCGAAGCCCCGATCTGCGCGCCCTGCCGGGGCAGAATCACCCTCGGCAGGGTGCCGGCCAGGGTCCCGCCCATACCGGCCCGTCCCCGGAAAATCCATGGGCCGGCCCGGTACGGATCAACAAGGCCCAGTGCGCATCCCTGCTTCTTCGCGGCTTCCAGAAGCCGCCGGTTGGGCGGATAATCACTGTCTCTGACCGTGATAACACCGATGTCCATGGCAGCGCTTTCCAGAAAGGTTTGGGTCCTGCACCGGGATCACAAGCTGATCACTGCGGCATCACAGGACAATTGAATCAATTCCGCAGCCGTACCCAAGCGGGCGCCATCGATCAAATCCTCCCCGGCAATCCGCCTGGCCTTTGCACACGGAGTACAGGCCAGAATGGGCACCTCATGGGCCTGCAGGTAGGCGATCAGATCATCTGCCACATCGCCCGTGGCTGCCCGCAGATTGTCGGCAAGGCCTTTTTTTGCAATATAGACCGCTTCATCAAGCAGAAACAGTGTGACATTCTTTCCTTCCTTGTGGGCCACAGTGGCCAGGTGCACGGCCCGGGTGGCCCGGTTGGGATTGTCTGTGCCGCAAGACAGACAGATCACCACATTGTTTGTCATATCCATCTCCTTTAAACTTTGTTGGTCTGTATCTCCAATACCGGAGCAAATTTACTGCCGCCCTGCAAAGCGGCCGCCCACGTCGGCCGGATCACCTTCATATCCCAGGGCGCGGAAATCCATCACCTTGTCACAGCCGTGGCAGTCCAGGCAGGAAAATGCCTCCTCCTTGGGGGCTACCTGATGATTCAGCCGCCAGTGCATGATGGTTTCCACAAAAACCACTTCCCCGGAAAAATCCAGGCCCGCCGCAGCCATGCCTTTTTTCGATGCATCAACCCAGTCATAGGTTTCAAAATAACCGCCATCGCCAAAAAGTTTGGGCACGATCAAATGTCCGTTGACCGGATCGGCCGGTTCCACGCCTTTCATGATCTTGTAGGGCGTAATTTTGGCTTCCGGGTCATGGATATCGCCCTGGGGCGGATTGATCCGGGTGCCGGCTCCCCGGTTGATGGGATCTCCCTTGAGATACCGCTTGTGAGTGCCGTTGTACCACTCATATTCGGGGGTCAGATTTTTTTCCCGGATCAGCAGCCCTTTTTTCTTGCTCAGGATTCTTTTCTTTTTCCCGTTGTTTTCCAGGACCTTGTCCTCTCCGCCGCTCTGGGACCAGTCCCAGAGTGTTGTGGTGGGCGCATCCTTTGCGTATTCCGGAATATGGCAGGCCTCGCAGGAGACCGTATCCGTGTGATCGTTTAACCTGGAAAGCATTGCAGAAGACTTGTCATGGGGCCGGCTGTCATGGCAGTCCGTGCACGCCACGGGTCCTTCACTGACAGATGATGTGGTGCTTCTGCCGGCAATCTTGTGATTCTCTGTGGTGTGACAGTCCTGGCACTGAAAATCCATGCCGCCCATGTGCACGTCATGCTCCCGTGAGGGATCTGCCAGGGCCGCATCCATGTCTCCGTGCTTGACATTGTTGCCCCCGCCGCCGTACCAATGACAGGAACCGCAATTGGAACGGGTGGGCTTGCCCACGCTTTGGGCGACTTCGAGCAGATCAACAGAACCATCCGTGTACCCGCACTGTCCCTTGCTGCCGGCATACTTGCCGGTCTGGTCGTGGCAGACCAGACAGTCCACGGCCGCGCCATCCTTAAAGTCGAAGGTCTCGTCTTCCATGCCGTACCCGGCGTGACATTTGGTGCACCTGCACCAATTGGACTCAATGCTGACTCAGTAATTGTTCATCAAATCCCTTTTGCCCAGCTGCCGGCCTTCTTCAAGCCCCAACACATGGGGCGAAGGCCCCTTCCACAGCCAGTGGGCGGATTCCAGCACTTCCTTTCCCTCCTCGGCATGGCAGTGCAGGCAGGTTTCCGTGACCTCAGGGCCGGATTCAAAATCGTCATGGATATAATTGCTGTGATCCACCGCCATGGCCGGACCCGCTAACATGGCCGCTGCCAGGACCCCTATAATCCATTTTTTCATATTTTACTCTCCTTTTTCCGCGGCACGTTCAAGAGCCCCCGCAAGGGCTTCCCTGGGCTGCATCCCCACAAAGCGTTCCTGTTCCCGGCCGTTTTTGAGAACAACCAGGGTGGGGATGCTGTAAATGCCAAACTGTTTTGCCACTTCCCGGTTTTCAGAAACATTGATTTCCACTACCCGTACGCGGCCGGCAAAATCATCGGCAATCTGATCGACAATGGGTGCCTGGGCCTTGCACGGTCCGCACCACGGTGCATTGAAATCCACCAGGCAGACTCCCTTTTGCGTAGCATGACGGAAATTCTCACTGTTTTCCAGCTTTTCCGGCCCCATGAATGCGCCCCCCTTTGTTTTTTCCATATCTCTATCAATAATTGTGCCATTTTTTTTGCCACTCCGGGCGCATTCATAAAAAATTATAAATTCAAACAATTATTCCGCAACAAAAATTTGCGCCAATTGGGGCAAAAGTTTTTTGCGCCTGTCCGGCAACACATCCTTGTTTATTGTAACGCTAAAGTAACGTTATCTTCGCCACAATCCGTTTGCTCAAAGACCCGGTATTGACACCCCTGTAAAAACTTCTCACATCCACTGATGTTTGTCAGGAAAAAAGCCCAAGGTCCGGGTCAGTTTTTCCGCCCGCGACCTTGGGCTTTCTTGGAAATGTTCCTCCCCGGGCCGCGGCCCGGGACTGAACCCTGCAAATAACTTTTTAGCGCATGCTGAAAAGCTGAACCTTGAACTTTGAACCTTGAACTTTGAACGAAGTTACTGAGAAGAAGTTTCAATCAGACAGTTTCAGGCGGTTCCATAGGAATATCAAATTTCTTCATGTACTTCCAAACAGACGTCCGGCTCTTTCCCAGCCGGCGGGCCGCCTCTGCCTTGTTCCATCCGCATTCCTGCAGCAGCGCCGTCAAAGACTCCCGGGTCAGTTTTTTATACTTATGAACAGCACCGCTGTGAGGGGGGTTGGCCGACAGGGTATCCAATTCCATCTGCCGGATTTCCACCGGCAGATCAAACACGTCGATCCATTCGGTTTCGCAAAGGACAAAGGCATGCTCAATGGCGTTTTCCAGCTCCCGGACATTGCCGGGCCAGTTATAATCCATCATCAGCTGCATGGCGTCATGGCTCAGACCGGAAATGCCCTTGCCGGTTTTGGTGTTAAAACTATCGATAAAATGACGTACCAGCAGCGGAATATCCTCCCTGCGGCTGCGAAGCGGCGGAAGAAACACAGGAAACACCTTGAGCCGGTAAAACAGGTCTTCCCGGAAATTGCCCTCACGCACAAGGCTGTAGAGATCCTTATGGGTGGCGGCAATCACCCGGATATCCAGATGCCGGGAACTGGTCTCCCCGACCCGTTCGATCTGGCGCTCCTGAAGCACCCGCAGCAGCTTGAGCTGGATCAGGGGGCTGACCTCTCCGATCTCATCGAGCAGGATGGTACCCCCGTGGGCTTCCTCAAACCGTCCCACCCGGTCCCTGTGGGCGCCGGTAAAAGCGCCGCGCACATGGCCGAACAACTCGCTTTCCAGAAGCGACTCGGAAAGGGCGCTGCAATTGACCACCACCAGGGGCCCCTTGCTCCGGTCGCTGTTGTAATGAATCGCCCCGGCCGCCAGTTCCTTGCCTGTGCCGCTTTCACCCTGCAGCAGCACCGAGGCATCACTTTTGGCCGCCATGCGAAGGGCCTGGAAAACCTCCCGCATGGCATGGCTTTTGCCAATAATATTGTGGAACTGATGTTTTTCAAGAAGCTTCTGCTGGGCTTCCTCGGCCTTTCGCCGGGCAGCGGTCAGCTCGGTTAAATCCGTCAGGGTCTCAACCACCCCGATAATCCGATTTTCCTCGTCTTTTAGAACCCGGGCGTTTTTGATTACCGAAACCCGGTGACCGTCCTTATGTTTTAACTGACATTCAGAGGGCTGCACTTCCCCTTTTTTATATATCTGGCATTCATGTATATTTGCCGGACATTCCCGGCCGAAACACCGGCTGAACGCCAGCAATGAACAATAACAGCCAATGGCTTCCCCTGCCCGGTATCCGGAAAGCCTTTCCATGGCCGGATTCCAGGATGTAATGCGCCCTTCGGAATCCAGGGTGAAAACCCCTTCGCCCATGGTTTCCAGCAAAAGGCCGGCAAACCGGCTGTCCCATACCCCGTTTTGATCTTCCCGGTGCATTATCTGATGCTCCATACCTGAAGGCTTCGTAAAAAGTCTGATTTCAGATGGTGCCGTAAAAAGTTCAAGATCAAGGCTTGCGCAATTTCGAAGAATGCAGCGTACTTAGCCGTACGTGAAA
>NZ_JBSRLA010000087.1:0-11224 GCF_055149105.1 Desulfosalsimonas sp.
GCGTTACGCGCAATTTCTCAGAATTTCACGTACGGATAAGTACGCTGCATTCTTCGAAATTGCGCAAGCCTTGATCTTGAACTTTTTACGGCGCCATCTAAAAACTTACTTCTAAGGAATGGTATAATCGCCAAACAATAAAAAAATAAGTTTTTGATTTTACTTAACACTTAATCACTTAAAACTTAACACTGCCTGTAAAAAAGACTTTTTACAGGCTTATCAACAATTAAAATCAGACAACTGCACAATCAATTCATCCGACTTCAAGGAGGCGACAATGATATTGAGACGTTTGACAGTTTTTTCTGCGGCACTGGCCGCGGCTTTCGGGATTATGACGTTGGACGGCGCTGTCCTTGCCCAGCAGGGCAGCCCCGACGGATGGCACATGGGCCCGGGCATGATGGGCGGATACGGCTTTATGGGATGGTTCGGGGGCATATTTACCATCGTGGTCTGGGTCCTGATCATTGTGGGCCTGGTTTTGCTGATCCGGTGGCTTGTGCAAACCACCAAATCCGAACCCGGCGCATCAGCCGGAACCGGGGCTTCAACATCCAGGGCCCTGGAAATCCTCAGGGAGCGGTATGCCAGAGGGGAAATCGACAAGGCCGAATTTGAGGAAAAGAAAAAAGACCTGACTTCATAGTATCGGCTTACTTGCGCTGGACAATAAAGGAGATCACCCGGTTGCCCTCGACCTCCTTGACCGTGACCACGTACTTGCCGATCACGATCTGCTCCTGCTCCCGGGGAATCCGGCCGATCTGCTCTAAAATAAAGCCGGTAAAGGTTTCATAGGAGGAGGATTCCGGGATGTTCATGCGCAGCCTGGCATTGACAATGCTGATGTCGGCTGAACCCAGCACCAGCCATTCCTTGTCCCGGATCTTGACCACCGGGGGCTTGACAATGTCGGTTTCATCCACGATATCGCCCACAATGGCCTCGAGCACGTCTTCAAGAGTAACCAGGCCGCAGACCTCGCCGTATTCATTGACCACGATGGCGGCATGCTCTTTTTTGCGCTTGAACTGATTGAGCAGCTGGTCGATCTTTTTGTGCTCGGGAACAAAATACGGGGCGCGCATGATCTTTTCGATGTCCACCCCGGTTTCAGTTCGAATTTCCTGCTTAAACAGGTCCTTGACATTGACCAGGCCCACCACGTGATCAATATTGCCCTCGATCACCGGAATCCGGGTATATCCGGATTCCAGGATTTTTGCCAGATCCGGCTCCCCGCCCCGTTCAAGCACGAACATGTCCGCGCTCGGGGTCATGATCTCCGAGACATTGATATCATCGAGCTTGATGATGTTATAAATCAGCTCGCGCTCCTCGGGATTGATCTGACCGCCTTCATGCACCACGTCGACAAACGTGATCAGCTCGTCTTCTGTCACCGGAGGCGTGCCCCGGGCGGCGCCGGCCAGACGCGGGATGAAATTTAAGATCCAGATCACGGGCAGAAACACGTAGGAAAGCCAGAACAGGGGCAGGATCACCACCCGGGCCACTGCCACGTTGTGCTGGGTGGCCACGGTCTTTGGAAAGATCTCGCCGAACACCAGGATCAGAAATGTCATGATCCCGGTGGCGATGCTTACGGCGTTGCTGGACAAATAGTGCATGGCAACAGCCGTGGCCAAAGACGATGCCCCGATGTTGACCAGGTTGTTTCCGATCAGAATGGTGGACAACAGCCTGTGGGGGTCTTCTTTCATCCGGAAAATCAGGTCGTTGATCCGCCCCCCGGAATTGCCCAGATAGCGGGCCTTTGTTTTGCTGATGGAAAACAGAGCGGTTTCAGATGATGAAAAAAAGCCTGAAAGTAGTACCAATACCGCCAGTACGACAAATTGTGGTGTCATGTTTCGTTTTGCTCCAGTGCCCCTGCTTGTTCAGGGGGCTCAAGCTTGCCGGTTTTCAGATAAACATCCCGCTGGGGAAAGGGAATGGTGATGCCGTGTTCCTTGAACTGCTTGTCAATGTCAGTGCGCACGTCAGTTTCAACGGTTAAAAACCAGTCAATGTGGACCCAAAAACGCAGCTTGAAGATCAGTGCGCTGTCCCCGAAATCCGAAAACAGCACCTCCGGGTGGGGCCGGCGCAGAATCCGGGGATGCTGGTAGGCCACGTCCATCAAAACCTCCCTGACCAGCGCGACATCGGAGCCATAGGCCACCCCCACCTGGACAGTCCTGCGGATCCGGGCATCGCGGTAACTCCAGTTGGTGACCACCTGGCTGATCAGATCCGCATTCGGAATAATGAGTTCTGCGTTGTCAAATGTGCGCATCTGGGTGGAGCGCACGTTGATTTCCCGGATCGTACCCCATATGTCGCCGATTTCAATCACGTCTCCGACCTGGATGGGCCGTTCGAACAGCAGGATGATGCCGCTTAAAAAGTTGTTGAAAATATTTTGCAGCCCGAAACCAAGCCCGATACCCAGGGCACCGAAGACCACGGTAAGGGCGGTTCCGCTGATGCCCACGGTGCGGAGGGCAATCAAAATGCCCGCCGACCAGAGCACGTAGCCGGTGATCCGGAGTATGGAATCCTTCAGGCCAGCCTCCATTTCAGTATCCCTTAGCACCCGGCCGCGGAGAAATTCCTTGAAGATCACGGTAAAGGTATGGACAAACAGCAGCACGATTAAGGCATAAACAAAACCTGTAAGGCTTAAGCGGAAATCGCCCACCGTGACCTCGTAATTGATGGCATACAGAATATCCACCAGAAAGGTGCGGGGGGCGCCCCATGCCACAAAAAAAGAAAACAGAGCCCCCGCCCCAACCCCGATCCGAAGCAGCCGGACAATGAGCCACCGCACCGGATAGGGCCGGGGACTGAGCGGATCTATATCCACATCATCGGAACGCTCAATGTGGGCTGCCACATCCGATTCCCGCAGCACCCGATACAGGATAAACACCCAGAACATCAGCACAGCGGTTTTTGCCCACCCGAAATACCAGTATGCGGCCAGCCCGCCAAAACCCATAAGCTCAGCCAGCAGACCCGGCAGCACCAGCCCGTAGCCCATGGCGATCAGAAAAGGGTTGAGCAGCGGAAACCATCGATGCTCGGAGAACTCGGACCCGGCGGTGCTGCGGCGAAATACATGAAAAAAATAAATGCACCAGCCCAAAAGCAAAAATTCAAAGATCAGCCGCCATGCGATCAGGGTCATGCAATTGGTGCAGATTAACCGGCTTAACAACAGATGACCAATGCCGTATATCAAAAACCCGGAAAACAGGCGGCGCAGGGGCGAGTATATGCGATGAAACAAAGGATCCGAGGTCTGCCCGCCCAGGGCCTTTAGAAATATCCGTCCCCATCGCACCACCATGATCAGGGCAAGCAATCGGATGATCAGCGGCAGCAGGGAAAACACCGGTGTGAGCTGGTACATGGGACGGATCGGGAAAAAATGCAGGTAGGCAATGGCCCCGGCCCATGGCAGGGACTTTTGAAACAGCTTGAGCAGGACGTAATGCCAGAAACGTTCCTCATCAAGGCTTTTCTGCATCCGTGGCCCGCAGAACCGGGTGCATGCATACAAAATCGCCTGGAGCACGGCCAGCAGAAACAAAAACACACCCAGAAACAAGCTGTACTCCTCCCAGGTGACTATACCGGTTTTGGTCCAGGCGGTTTCAAAGATCAGGGTGCGGAGAGTCTCAAGGGATTCGCCCAGATTGGTCCGCAGCTCCCCTCTGGCCAGGCGCAGCATCGGGCTGAGATCGTAGTGCAGGATGCGGCTTTTTTTGCGCGCCTCGATCTGTTCGTCGATCTTTGCCCCAAGGGGACGAATCCTTTCCACCAGCAGCCTGCTTAAGCCCTGCTGCTGATCCTTATAAATTTCAAGGATCTGCCCGATCCTGGCCTGCTTGGTTTCAAGCAGGTCAATGAGGGCATCGAGTCTTTCGGCCAGTTCGCTGCTAAGGGCTACCTGGGGCGGCCGGGTTTTGAGGTCCGTACGCTGATCCGTATAGGACGCAACCTGCTCACGGGTCTCTTTCAGGGCTTTTTCCCAATCGTCGATTTCATCCTTGATTTTTTCGAGCCGCTCCCGGATGTAGCCCACAGCAACGTTTTGACGGCTTTTGGCCTGTTCCAGTTTCCGGGCTTCCACCGAGGGCAGCAGGAGGAGATTGGAATAGGTGGATTCCATGAGCTGAATCCGGCTCATCCGCTCTTTCATCTCTTCGGCTTCGGCCTGAAGGGACTCAAGTGCTGTGGTAACCCGGTCCAGCTCCTTTTTTTCCACCTCCATGGCTTCGCCAAAGGACCGGGTCAGGGTCTGATAAAGGCGGCTGGCCGCCTGGCTGGCTTCGGCCTCATTAACGAGCTGGTCCTGCTGGGCCCGCGGGGCCGGAGACAAGACCAGAAAAAAAATGACCACAACGGCCGCAAACCACGGCCAGTGGCCGCCGGCTGCAGGCCGCCGGTCTTTCTGACTTCCGGAAAAGTATCTGCTGGATCTCATTGCCAACTTCTAAGTAACTTCGTTCAAAGTTCAAGGTTCAAGGTTCAAGGTTCAAAAAAATAAAACCAAAGGTTTTAAGCATGGGGCAAAAAGTTATTTGCAGTGTTCGGTCCCGGGCGGAGGCCCGGGGGAAACGCTTTCAAACAGGTGAATCAACCGGGCCAGGGACTGGCCAGGAAACAAATCCGATACGGAAACAGACAGTAAAAAAACAACTTCGCTGTAACTTTTTCTTATCACAGAGCGATATCAAATATCAATGCACTTTGTGGACATCCTTGCAGCCCGCCCCGGGCGGAGCCGGGGGCCTTGCGCCGGCATCAAAAAAATCTTTACACCGCGTGCACCGGCGTAGTAATGCAAATGCCACCATCAATTACGGACAGGTCCATGCGTTCAGTTCATCTGATAAAACCCTATTTCTCACAGCGGCGGAACCTGATTTTCATCGGCATTGTCTGTCTGATGATCGTGGATCTGCTCCAGCTCTTTATTCCCCGGGTGGTGAAATGGGCTGTGGACGATTTGACCGCCGGCCGGGTTGACATGGCCGGGCTGGGCCGGTATGCGGCCATGATCGTGGGCATTGCCGCGGCCATGACGGTGCTTCGCTTTTTCTGGCGCCGGCTTTTGATCGGCACGTCCCGGGTTGTGGAAGAAGGCCTGCGCAATCGGCTGTTTTCCCATATCCAGACCCTTTCCGCCCCGTTTTTTGATCAGCGATCCACCGGCGATCTCATGGCCCATGCCACCAATGACATCAACAACGTGCGAATGGCCGTGGGCATGGGGATGGTGGCCTTAACCGACGCGGTATTTCTGGGAAGCGCGGCCATCGGGTTTATGGCCTATATCGATGTTCGCCTCACCATTGCGGCCCTGCTGCCCATGCCCGTGATCGTGGTGGTCACCCGGATTTTCGGCAGGAAAATGCACCGGCTCTACACCCGGGTCCAGGCCACTTTTTCGGACATGACCGAAATGGTCCGGGAAAGCTTTGCCGGCATCCGGACGGTCAAGGCCTATAACCGGGAACAGACCGAGTTTTCCCGCATGCAGGATATATCCAATGTCTATATCACTGAAAACCTCAAACTGGTGCGCATCACCGGCTCTTTTTTTCCCCTGATGGTGTTTTTCACCAACCTGAGCCTGACCATCGTGGTTTTCTACGGCGGACGACTGGCCATTTTCGAGCGGATCACCGCCGGCGATTTCGTGGCTTTTATCAGCTATCTCAACATGCTCATGTGGCCCATGATGGCCATGGGATGGCTCACCAACCTGATCCAGCGGGGAAGCGCCTCTCTGGACCGAATCGACTCGATTCTGTCCACAGAACCCAAAATCCGGGATGCACCAGACGCCCGGCCGGTTTCCCGGGTCAGCGGCGAAATCGGCTTTGAGCAGGTCAGTTTTTCCTATCCCCAGGCCTCAGAGCCGGCTGTTGAAAACATCGACCTAAAGGTTCCGGCCGGCCGCACCCTCGGAATCATCGGCCCCCAGGGCTCGGGCAAGACCACCCTGCTCTACCTGCTCACGCGGCGCTATGACGTATCCGCCGGGGCCCTCCGGATCGACGGCCATGATATCCGCACCCTGAAACTCGGGGACCTGCGGCAGCAGATCGCCCACGTGCCCCAGGAGCCCTATTTGTTTTCCGGCACCATTGCCGAAAACATTGCATTCGGCAGAACCGTTGACCATGACCGGCTTGTTGAAGCCGCGCGCCGGGCCGCCCTTTATGAAACCATCTGCGAGTTTCCAAGGGGGTTTGACACGGCAGTTGGCGAAAAGGGGGTAGTGCTTTCCGGAGGGCAGAAACAGCGCATTGTACTGGCCCGGGCCCTTCTTCGGGATGCGCCTGTTTTGCTGCTCGACGATCCCATCGGGCAGGTCGACAGCCGGACCGCGGCTGAAATCATTTCCGTGATCCGGGAGCTGGCCCGGGAAAAAACCGTGGTCATCGCCTCCCACCGGATACCGGCCGTGTCCTTTGCCGACCGGATCATTGTGCTCGACAGCGGCCGGATTGCGGAAACCGGGACGCACGAAGAGCTGATGGAACATAACGGGTATTATGCGAGGACTGAGGTGCTGCAGAGATATGAATAGGTTCAAGGTGAAAGGTTCAAGGTTCAAAGTTCAAGGTTCAAAGTTCAACGTTCAAGGTTGGGGGCCGGAATAAGTAAATGAGTGCTGAAAGGGATATATTTGCGGAAAAGGAGCTGGGAAAGGCACGGGATACCGGGCTTTTGCGCCGGCTTTATCCGTTTGCCGCCCCCTACCGGATCCTGCTGGCAGTTGCCCTTGTGCTCATGGCCACGGTCACGGTGCTGGAACTGGCCATTCCTTACGTGACCAAGGAAGCCATTGACCGCTATATCGTGCCGGAAAAAAACATCAGCATGCCCGGGCCCGGGGCTCCGGCTGACGGCGAATCAACGCAAAAAGACCGGGAACCGGGGGCTGAATCTTCTGACGCATCTGCAAACAAACCCGGGGACCAATCCGGAAATCTTTCAGAAGACCAGCAATTATCCGGCCTGAGCCGGGCGGCCCTGGTGCTGGTGGTCATCATCCTGCTCAACCTGGCGGTCAATTTCTTTCACGTGCTGATCATGGAATACACGGCCCAGCACATCATGCATGACCTGCGCCTGAAGCTGTTTGCTCACATCCAGCGGCTGTCTGTGCGGTTTTTCAACCACAACTCCGTGGGCCGGCTGGTGACCCGGACCACCAACGACATCCAGAACATGCACGAGATGCTGACCTCGGTGATCATCTTTGTGCTAAAGGACCTTTTTCTGCTGCTGGGCATCACAGCGGTGCTTTTTGCCATTGACTGGCAGCTTGCACTGGCGGTTTACGTGATTTTCCCTCTGGTGTTTTACGCCGGGTTCCGGTTTGCCGGCACTGCCCGGCAGGCCTTTCGCACCCTGCGCATCAAGGCCGCGGAAATCAACACCAAGTTTTCCGAAACCATCGGCGGGGTCGGCATTATCCAGCTTTTCGGCCAGGAGAAAAACAATTACGATAACTTCCGGCGCATCAACCACGAAAATTTCCTTGCCGGAATGCGCCAGATCACGGTTTTTGCCATGTTTATGCCCTTTATCGAGCTGATGAGCTCGGTGGGCCTTGCCGTGGTGATCTTTGCCGGCGGCTCCGGGATACTCGCCGGCCGGGTGAGCCTGGGCGAACTGGTGGTGTTTATTTCCTATGTCCGCATGTTTTTCCGGCCCATCAGAGATATTGCCGAAAAATACAACATCACCCAGAATGCCATGTCTTCGGCTGAACGCATTTTCCAGATCCTGGACGAAAACGACCGCATCGCTGAACCCCATGCACAGGATGCTGCAGCCGTGCCAAAGCGTTTTGAGAAAATCTGCGCCGATAACCTCTGGTTCGGCTACCAGCCGGAGCAGCCCGTGTTAAAGGGAATCGATTTCACACTGGACGCCGGCCGCACCCTTGCGGTGGTGGGGCCCACGGGCGCGGGCAAGACCTCGCTGATTCATCTGCTGGTACGCTTCTATGACCCGGACCAGGGAGCCATCCAAGTCAACGATATTGATATCCGAACATTTGCGTCCGGCGCGCTTCGCAGCAAAATCGCCCTTGTCTCCCAGGAACCGTTTCTGTTTTCCGGAACCATTTTCAACAACATCTTCGGAGCCAACAGCACTCCGGATGAACAAACCGTGGACCGGGTCCTGGACCAATCCAGAAGCCGCTCTTTTATCCAAAACCTGCCGGACGGCATCCACACCCGCCTCACAGAACAAGGTGCCACCCTGTCTTCGGGTCAGCGCCAGCTGATTTCCATTGCCCGGGCCATAGCAGCAGATCCCGAGCTGATCATATTTGACGAGGCCACATCCTATATTGACTCGGAAACCGAGGCCAGCATTCAGGATGCGCTTTCCAACCTCATGGCCGAGCGCACCTCCATCGTGATTGCCCACCGGCTGTCCACGGCCAGAATCGCAGA
Organism: Desulfosalsimonas sp.; assembly: GCF_055149105.1. Classification (NCBI taxonomy): domain Bacteria; kingdom Pseudomonadati; phylum Thermodesulfobacteriota; class Desulfobacteria; order Desulfobacterales; family Desulfosalsimonadaceae; genus Desulfosalsimonas; species Desulfosalsimonas sp. The sequence continues at coordinate 8,505 of NZ_JBSRLA010000087.1, forward strand.
CACCATCCTGGTCATGCGCCACGGGCAGATCGCGGAATCCGGCTCCCACGCACAGCTCATGGCCAGAAACGGGTTTTACAAAAGGCTGGTGGAAATTCAGGGCTAAGACGAATGGAGGCTGCGAGCTGAAAGGGATAAAAACGTTTTTAAAGTTTTTGTATTTCCGGTGCTGAAATGCGTTGGATTGGTCTTGTCAAAAATGGGCTGAAATGGTATGTAGAAACTTTACATGCTTGTGCAGGCCGTAAACCTTAGATAATATTCATTATCAACCCAAAACGCCAAAGGAGAGAAAACATGGCATACGATGCAGTAAACATGGCTGACTGGCAGATTTCCGAAGCAGCCGAGGAAAACATGCCCACCCCGGAAGACTGGGTGGAAAAACTCGGACTGGAAAAAGACGAAATGCTGCCCATGGGCCGGCTGGGCAAGGTGGACTTTCTCAAGATCATGAACCGCCTCCAGGACAAGCCCGACGGCAAGTACATCGAAGTCACCGCCATCACACCGACGCCCCTTGGCGAGGGCAAGAGCACCACGTCCGTGGGGCTCATGGAAGGCCTTGGCATGCGCGGCAAAAACGTGGGCGGCGCCCTGCGGCAACCCTCGGGCGGGCCTACCATGAACGTCAAGGGAACTGCAGCCGGCGGCGGCAACTCCCTGCTGATTCCCATGACCGAATTCTCCCTGGGCCTGACCGGCGACATCAACGACATCATGAACGCCCACAACCTGGCAATGGTGGCGCTGACCTCCCGGATGCAGCATGAAAGAAACTACACCGACGAGCAGCTCCAGCGCCTGTCGGGAATGCCCCGCCTGGACGTGGACCCCACCCGGGTGGAGATGGGCTGGATCATTGACTTCTGTGCCCAGGCCCTGCGCAACATCATCATCGGCCTCGGCGGCCGGGCCGACGGCTACACCATGCAGTCCAAGTTTGCCATCGCGGTGTCCTCCGAGCTCATGGCCATCCTGGCCGTGGCCACCAACCTGGCCGACCTCAAGGAAAAGATCAACAACATCACCGTGGCCTTCAGCAAGACCGGCAAGCCCATCACCTGCGGCGACCTGGAAGTGGGCAACGCCATGACCGCTTTTATGAGAAACACCATTAACCCGACCCTGATGTGCACCGCCGAGTATCAGCCCTGCTTCGTGCATGCCGGCCCGTTTGCCAACATTGCCGTGGGTCAGAGCTCGATTATTTCCGACCGCATCGGTCTGAAGCTCTTTGACTATCATGTCACCGAGTCCGGGTTTGCCGCAGACATTGGTTTTGAAAAATTCTGGAACGTCAAGTGCCGCAACTCCGGCCTCAAACCCCATGTTTCGGTTCTGACATCCACCATCCGCGCCCTGAAAATGCACGGCGGCGGTCCCAAGGTCGTGCCGGGCAAGGAAATGCCCAAGGAATACAAAGAAGAAAACACCGAGCTGGTGGAAAAAGGCGTGGAAAACATGGTCCACATGATCAATGTGATCCGCAAAGCCGGCATCAACCCGGTGGTCTGCGTCAACCGCTTCTACACTGACACTGACGATGAAGTCGCCATTGTCAAGAAGGCCGCCGAGGCAGCCGGCGCCCGCTGCGCCGAGTCCAAGCACTGGGAAAAAGGCGGCGAAGGCGCCCTGGAATTTGCCGATGCCGTGGTTGACGCCTGCGAGGAAGGCAATAACTTTGACTTCCTCTATCCCCTGGACATGAAACTGCGCGACCGCGTGGATGTCATTGCCCGGGAGGTCTACGGCGCCGACGGTGTGGACTGGCAGCCCGAAGCCGAGCAGAAGGCCAAAATGCTCGAAGATGATCCCAAGTATGCGGATTACACCACCATGATGGTCAAAACGCACCTGTCGCTGACCCATGAACCCACAAGGAAGGGTGTTCCCAAGGGATGGCGGCTGCCCATCCGCGACGTGCTGATCTACTCCGGCGCCAAGTTTCTCTGCCCGTGTGCCGGCACCATCAGCCTGATGCCCGGAACCGGCTCCAACCCGGCCTTCCGCCGCATTGACGTGGACACGGATACAGGCAAGGTCACCGGCCTGTTCTAGACAGCAACGACTCATAAGTCATATTCAAACCATAAAAAACCGGGGCGTTATATAACGCTCCGGTTTTTTTATTGCAGCCGCAGTGGAATTGACTTACTTTCAAAACCATAAACCATGAAGAGCATGAAGGACATGAAGGAATATGGAATTCAGTGAGCTGTCAAATCGTGTGATCGGTTGTGCCATTGAGGTCCACCGGGAATTAGGGCCGGGCCTGCTGGAATCCACATATGAGCAGTGCCTGGCGCATGAATTGAAGCTAAACGGCATTGAATTCATGCTGCAACACACCTTGCCGGTGGAATTTAAAGGTATGCGGATAGATTGCGGATATCGGGTGGATGTGCTGGTTGAAAACCAGCTTATTATAGAACTCAAAAGCGTTGAAAAATTAACCGGTGTGCATCAAGCCCAGTTGCTGAGTTATATGAAGCTTGCCGGCATTTCCCATGGACTTTTGATCAATTTCAACGTTTATCGATTAAAAGACGGATTGAAAAGCTTTGTCTTTTAACTGCCTTCATGTCCTTCATGCTCTTCATGGTTTATGGTTTGATGGCGCCGTAAAAAGTGCAATATCTGCGTTACGCGCAATTTCTCAGAATTTCACGTACGGATAAGTACGCTGCATTCTTCGAAATTGCGCAAGCCTTGATCTT